>CAYJPF010000009.1:22621-41404 GCA_964372025.1 uncultured Peptococcaceae bacterium
ACCCCCCCCCCCCCCCCCCCCCCCCCCCGCGGGGGGGGGGGGGGGGGGCGGGCGGCCGCCCCCCCCCCCCCCCCCCCCCCCCCCCCGGGGGGGGGTGAATTTAATCCAGCACCAGGCCGGGCGGCGAATAAGTGCGGGCTGCATATTCTTGATCTAAAAGATACAGGCCACGGCTATCATTGCCAAAAAGCTCGAATTTTTGAATTAAAGTGCCGGCGGTTTTTTCTTCCTCGCCTTGCTCTTTGATAAACCAGGTAATAAAATCGATGGTACGATAATCTTTATCGGCAGCAGCTGCCTCGTAAATGGCATCAATTAGCGAAGTAACTAATTGTTCATGTTCTAAAGAGGCTTTAAGGGGATCGATTAGCTGCTTAAAAACTTTATCGGGGGCATCAATCGGCAAAAGCTTAACCGGATAATCATTATTAAGTAAATACTCGCGCATCAGCATGGCATGAGCCATTTCTTCTTGCGCTTGAATATGAAACCAATTGCTGTAACCATCCAAACCTTCCATGGCATAAAAAGTGGACATATCCAGATATAGATAGGCAGAATACATCTCTTTCATTACTTGTACATTAATTAAATCTAGTGCCTTTTTGCTTGTCATCTATGCAGCCCCCTTATTTTATTGATTAAGTTAGCTATATTATAGCACACATGTAGCAAAAAGCCAAGGTTTTTTTATTTTTTTTTCAAGTTCAAGGGATTTAGTACATGGTGGCTATTCTTTTTTTGCAAAAAAGAACCAAAAAAACTTTTTGTTGGCCTCCTTTTAACAACAACCGCAAATATCGCAGCAATCATCCCAGTCGCAACAAGAGGATTTGGTTTTTTCCGGCTTAGGGGGCGCAAAAGCATTTGGCTCGCGATTTCTTTGCTGCTCTATTGCTTGCAAAGCTTCGATATAAATCGGATTATGCGGTTGCTGGCTATGCGCTTGCTGATATTTTGTATAGGCATTATGTAATCTGCCTTCCTTATACTCAATTTGCCCTTGTAAATAGGCCGAACGATGATTAGTATAATCCCAGCTGCTATTTTCATCACTGCCAGATAAGGCATCCAGCTTGCTTTTGGCTTTTGCCAAATTGCCGCTATCAATCAACTGCTGCACCTCGGCCGCCTTAAGATCATCAAATCTATCATAATCGGCCGGCTCATTAAATAACTTATTTAGCAAGGTTCGCTCTTTTCTATCCCTCATAATAGTCAATCCTCCTTAAAAATCATATTCTTAGCTTCAACTACCATTCCCAACGAGATAATATTTTGGATAATGCTTTGGTATTTGCTATCATTAAGCTGAGCTAAAAATTGCTCCATAATAGTAATACAATTATTTGAAAGCAAATAAATATCCTCGCGCATTTTAGCATCCGCCGCTTGCTCTAAATGGCGGATTAAAGGATTAAATTTAGCTCTTTTTTGGTCATCAGCTAAATCATCAATTGCATCAATGGTATAAATCCACTTGCCTAAAAAATAGCCAAAGTGCTTAAGTTGCTCATTGGGCAAAGCTTGGATATCAGCAAAAATTATGGCCATAGCCCTGGCTGTAGGCTCGGCACATTCATCAATTTGGCAATTATCTTTAGCCTCTACCGCTTTTTGTTCGGCCATAAGCCTAGCCATGATTAAAGCAAGTTGCGGAAAATCCCGCTTAGCTTTTTGGCTTGCCCTATAATATATCATCAATAATAATCTGGCCCTTAAAGCTTTAAAAAAACTTTCATCCTCAATATCATCTTTAAGTTTTTGCTTGGTAATTAGGATGGTAAGCGCAGCTGCTTTATGATAAACCGCATTATTGCAATTTAAATAAGTACATTTTTTAAAAGGGTTGACGGTACATCTACCCCGCTTAATAACTTCGTCTTCGTTTAAAATAGCTAAGGATACCAGGGCATAAAAACTTAAATCATAATTAAGTAATAAGCGCGATAATATACCATAATGCAAGCCCAATTCTTTGCATAAAGTGCAATAAACGGCCTTATAAATTGCAAATTCTTTTATTTTTAGTTCCGGCTTATAGGGCTTTATATAGCCAAACATAATTTGCCCCCTAGTTTTAATCAGCATCTAAACTATGATAATTATACCAATATTAAGGCATTCTGCAAATGTGCTATTTGGCACATTTATCAAGCCGCCCTCCCAATTAAAGCTTTGCTTGCAAACAGCCGCCCTATATATTATAATAAAACCATGTTTAATAAAACTATGCTTAATAAAAAAACCGGCAATTATTTTTTGGGGATAACTATTATCGCCATTATCATAGCCTTTTGCTCTTTACTATGGTATGTTGAGGCCGTATATCGCTATCAAAAGGTGAATTATACCGAAGTATATAGCAAGGACTGTATTTGGGATTTGCAAGAAATTGATTTTGATACCACCATCGTGCGCTTGCAGGGAGATGTGGAATATATTCCCGATCAAATCCTTAATCCCGCGCAATTTGCCGCCCGGGAAGAACTGATAGAAATTGGCAATCCCATTGATGTAAATGCCGGCCGCACGGCTAGGCTTACTGTTTTGATGCCCGATAATAGCTATTATCGCTTATTTACCATGGGCGATTATGCTCGCAGCGTGTATATTAATGGCGATTTTATCGGCCAATTTGGGGTAGCCGCAGCAGAAGCGGCCGATTTTAAGCCCGGCTATGGCAAAATTGTATCCGATATTAAGGCCACCGATAATACCTTTAACTTAATTGTGCAAGGCGCTAATTTTGCCCATCGGGAAGGTGGCCAATATAATAATACCATTATTGGCAAGCCGGATTTGGTTAATTGGTTTATTCATAGCCAAACCATAGTAGAATCTGGCGCTATTGGTATGCTGCTGCTTTTATGCATTTTTCATTTGCTGATGGCGGTAACCTCCGGCAATTATCGGCTTAATTTACTATTTTCTTTAACTTGCTTTATTTATAGCCTGCGCTTAAGCTTGGTGGGCAGCAAGGTGATTTATGAGATTTTTCCTAATTTAAACTGGCAATTGGCTCTTAAAGCCGAATATATTTGTATATCCCTTAGTGCGCTTTTAATATTGCAAATTATTAGTTTGCAGTTTAAAGATATTTTTAATAAAAAGCATTTACTCTGCTTTAAAATTATCTTAAGCCTGTTTTCGCTTATTTTTGTGCTGGTAAATACCTTTACGCTTTCTAATTTAATGGTGCCTTTAACAGTAACTTATTCTGTGGTTATCTTCTATATCCACATCATCATTTTTTATAAATTAATTAGCAAAAAACCACCACTTATTACTTTAAGTATTGAACAAAAAATTACCGTAATTTCGGTATTGGTTTTATTTGTAGCTGCTGTTTTTGATGCCTTTTTCTTTAGCGGCATTTATTTATTAGGCATTAATAGTTCGCTGGCCGAAATTGCCATTTTAATGTATTCAATAGGCCAAACGGTGGCTATTTTTTATATCAGTATTAATAAAGCAAAAACGGCTCTGGCGGCCGAGCAAAAAGCTATATCCTATGCCCAAAATTTAGAAAGCTTAAATAAAATGAAAAGCGAATTTTTGCAAGATATGAGCCATGAGATGAAAACCCCGTTAACTGTAATTTCGACAGGTGTAGATTATGCGGCTATGCAGGCAAAAAAAGAGCATATCGCCTTAGATAAGCTTAATAATGCCCTTGATATTGTTAAGGGCGAAACCACTAAATTAGGACGCATGGTTAGCGGCATGATTGATTTAGAAGCGATGATGATGACCGAAAATCGGCGCAAACTTAATTTGGGCGAATTAATAACTAACTGTGCTGCATCTTTAACAATTTGGGCCGAGGAGCATAATAATCAAATTATTTGCCATATCGCCCCCGATTTACCGGCTGTTTTTGCTGATTATCAAAGCTTAGTCATGGTAATTAATAATATTTTAACCAATGCTATTAAGCATACCAATCATGGCCTAATCAAGATAAATGCAGCTTTAAGCAATCATCTTATCGAGGTTAAAATCAGCGATACCGGCTGCGGCATTGCCCCTGATCTTATTGATAAAGTGATGCAAAGAGGGGTAAGCACCTCCGGTAGTATGGGTTTGGGTTTATATATTTGTTTAACCATAATTAATGCCCATGGTGGCGAATTAGCTATCGCCAGCGAAGAAAATAAAGGTACTACCATTACTTTTAAGTTGCCTGTTTATGCAGGGCAAGAGGAGGGGCATTGATGAATGCCAAAACTATACTTTTAATAGAAGATAATCCGGCGGTGCAAACCTTTAATCGGGAAATCCTTAGCGAGGAAGGCTTTAATGTGGCAACCGCCTTAACCTTGGCCGAGGCGGGGCAGATTATCCAAAAAACCGCCATTGATTTAATTGTGCTGGATATTGGCATGCCCGATGGTAATGGCCTGGTTTTTTTAAAGCAATTACGCCAAAAATTGGCCATACCGGTTTTAATTTTAAGTGGTTTTAGCAATGATGATTATATTGTTAAGGGTTTTGATACCGGCTGCGATGATTATTTAGCTAAGCCTTATTCTTTTAGGGTTTTATTGGCACGTATTAAGCGTTTATTAAAAATGGGCGAAAGAATCAATCAAAAGCTGGTTAAGGGCGCTTTAGTATTGGATTTAGAGCTGGCGCAGGCTACTATTGATGGCATAGAATTACAATTAAGCCTTAAACATTTTGCCTTGCTGCGCCTGCTTGCCGAAAACGAAAATCAAGTTTTATCTTTGGAGTATATTTATCTAAGCATTTGGAGCGAGCCCCTTAATAATGATAGCCGTGCTTTAACCAATAGTATCTATCGCCTGCGCAAAAAGCTGCATAATTCCGGCTATACAATTAGAGCAGTTTATGGCAGCGGCTATGTTTTTGAGGCGCTATAAATCCTTGATTACCGTTACGAAATATCACATTTTTGTGATATTTCGTCAGGCCGTCAAAAAACTGCGTTTTTTGCCAGCCTGAGCAATATTCTTTCCAGAACCGGGAAAGAATATTGGCAGCTTACGCTGCAATCTATTGAACGCAAGGGGGGCAAGCCCCCCTTTCCATCCCCCCCCCGCGGGAAATGGAGTTTTGGCTTTTTTTGACACTTTAACGAAATATCACATTTTTGTGATATTTCGTTTTTTTATGCTCCCAAATGCTATAATTATTATGTATATAAAAATGACGGAAGGAATTATAGTTATGAAAAACAGTTTAGTTAAGAAAAGCTTGGCTTGGATACTTATTTTTTTGCTGGTAGGAACTTCGTTCCCTGCTACTATTTGGGCCGAGGAAGCAGTTTTTGAAGATAGCGAAATTATAACGGCGATTGCCGAGCTTGATGCCGATATCAAGCAGCAATATTTTACAACAGATGATCAACAAAATCCTAATTTACCCACAGAAATTGCAGCTACTTTAACCATCACCAGCTGGGAGCAAGTAGCAGTAGACCCCAATCCCCCAGCAGGCGAAGGCGAGGGTGATAATCCTCCAGCAGGCGAAGGCGATGGTGATAATCCCCCCGCAGGCGAAGGCGATGGGGATAATCCCCCCGCAGGCGAAGGCGATGGTGATAATCCCCCAGCAGGCGAAGGCGATGGGGTTAATCCCCCCGCAGGCGAAGGCGAGGGTGATAATCCTCAGCCTACTTTGGTTTGGCAATCCACCACTAGCAGCGAAGAAGTTGAGCTAGCATTAGAATGGGATATTGAGCAAGAGCTTAGCCAAGATGATAGTATTATCTTCATCTATACGGCCAATGCCCAAAATAGCGGCTATAGTTTGGCCGCTGATTTGGTGATGCCTCAAATAGAGGTTGAAGTTTATCAAGGTTCGCCGCCTTTGGAATTGCCGGCAGCTATTACTTTTTCGGCAGCAGATTTTGCCCTGTTTAATGTAGATGATAATAGCAATAATAATGATTTTGGCATCGACCAAAGCACTCCTTCGGATTTTAAGCCCAATGACGGCGTTCATGTTTTTGGTACAGGCGATGCCTCAACCGGCTCCGATGATCAATGGTATAATATTAATCCCACCCATGAATTAGTATTGATAGAGCCTCATCATAATAAGCAAGATGCCCATTATAGTTTATTTGATTATAATAGAGGCGATCCCAGTATGCCTTCGGCATCTTATACCGATCCCACTGTTCAAGGTGGTTTTGGAGGCAATGGTGCTAATTTCTTTAATCAAGCATCCACCCAAAATGCTTATCGGCAAGAGAGTTTGCGTTTAAGAACAAGCTCCGGTGCCCAAAATTCCTATCGTACCAATTATAATAATAGCTTGCTATATGGCGCCTCTATTGCTTATGACCCTAATGGCACCGGCCAAGATGATCATATAGCCTATTATGGATTCGACCCCAATAATGATTATCGAACCACCCTAATCCGCTCCGATGCCGATATTAATCCTTTAAGTAGCGGTACTCGCACTATTTTGCATGGCGGCAATGAGGGGTATAGCTATATTAAAAATGCCCAATACCATGAAGTAGAAGGCTATACCAGCATTGTAGCCGGCGACTTTGATGGCGATGGCAAAGATACCATCATGCTATACGACCCTATCTGGACAGTTTATGGCCTGCGCGAAATGGCCGGCGATGAAACCGCCGGTTATAATATGCCAAGTTTTACTGCTTTAGGCAATAATCCTTATTATTCATTAGGCCATGCCGCCGGCACATCAGGCATAGCAGGCGCTGTTCAATATGTTTATGGCAATAATATTGGTAATGCCGGCAATGATGTAACGATAAGCCATCCCAATGCCTATCTTAATGTGCCCTATGTGCATATGGCAGCCGGCGATTTAGATGGCGACTTTGATGATGAAATTGTTTTAACCATGTCTTTTGGTAATGCAATTGGCAATTATGAACAAAATAATCCTAAGGATTTTTCTACCATTTTTGTGATGAATAAAGTAAATGGCCAGTGGGTTGTTGTTTTTCATGAAGTAATGGATGAAATTACAGCCATCAACCCTAATAATTCCTATGATTCGGCCATTAATTTGGAAATGCGCTCGGCTTCTTCTCAAATTGGCGATTTTATCGGCAATGATGGCATTAATGAAATTGTTACCATCGGTTTGGCCGATAATAATCGTCATACCGGCAATCATTATACCGATAACCTAGCTTATACCGATCGCATGTTGGCAGCCATTACTCAATATAATCCTGCTGCTAATAGCTATTATAGCGATAAAAGCGGAGCAGCAATTAATGGCCACTTTTTAATGTTTAATGCCAATACCGGCCATGCCTATAATCGTGAACCTTCCGATATACCGCAAATCCCGATTGCTTATGCCAATATTGCCCCCTTATCCTCGGCCTTGGTGCGTTTTGATGGTTATGGCACTCAGGAATATTTAGTAGCTTATGGCGTGGTTTTCCGCTATGAGGATGGCAGCTTTATAGCGGCCGATTTTACCGAAAATGCTACCCAAATCGGCGAAATTTTTGATGGCGCCGCCAATTATGTTTATCGGGCTACCGTTGGTAATTTTAGTGGCGATTTGGGTAAGGAATCGGTATTATTTGGGGTGCGCTCGCATTATACCGATAGTTGGCGGGTGCATGTGGCAGGCTATCATAAGGCCATCGCCGATGATGCCGATATTATCAATGGTGGCGATTTATTATCGGCAGTCTGGACAACCGATTCCAATATCTATAATCAGCCGCTTTTAATAGCGGTGGATTATGATAATGATGCCGAATTATTAAGGTTTATGCGCAAAGAATATACCTTTATCGATCCGGAAATTATGGCCGTTTTGGAAATTGCCCCTTATTTTAAAGGTTTAGCTTATCCATCCGGCGATGCGGCGGCCACCATTTGGGGGCAAGGAAATACCCAAGGTACAGGCGAAATGCAAAGCTTTGGCGCCCATGCCGGGGCTTATGTAAGTTATACCTTTGGCGTAAAAAACAATACCGGTAGCAGCATTGAAGTAGCTTATGATTTTGCCTTTACCCATGAAGAATATACCGAAAATACTGTAGAACGCTCGATGAGCTTTTCGGTAGGTGATGGCTTAGATCATGAAGTTGCCTTAATCTCTACCCCTGTTACCCTATATTATTACGAAGCACTTCGCCCCAATGGCCAAAAAGATGAAGTGGTGGTTCATGTACCGGATGATCCTCGCTATGGGGTAATTACCCTAAGCAATTATAATGAGGCAGCAACAAAACATGGCTATCCAATCATCCCCACCAGCGGCGATGAAGCCTGGCTAAGCTCCACCCCCGGCGACCCGGAAAGTTATCGTGGCGGTGCAGAACTTGAAACAAACGGTTATTTTGATGGCAAAAACTATCAAACTGTTACCAGTGAATATGTTAATGTACCACAAGGTACCAGTTTTATCGAGCAAACCCTAACCGCAGCCAAAACTACCACAGTTAGCAAAACCTTTAATCATAGTATCACCATTACGGGCGAAGCCTCCAAAAAAGGTTTTACGGTTGGGGTTAGCGGCGGTGCCGATTTTGGCCATGGCACGGTTGAATTGGATACCTCGTCTACCAGCCGTACCGGCGGAGTGGCAGCTGTGCCTAATGGCTTAGGCGATGATTATGGCTATGCCTGGAAATTTATTACCTGGGATGAAACATTTACCAATAGTAAAGGCGAAGAATATACCGTGCCGGTACTGGGCTATTTAGTGCGTGAAGATTCGGTTAGATCTTTGCCATCCCCGCCCGAAGGCTTAACCGCCGAAACGCTTAGCTCAAGTGAAGTTAACTTAAGCTGGCAATATGATGCTGATAAACTTGCTGATGGCATCAAATTTAATGTTTACCGTTTTTATAATAATGGCTATATAAAGCTAACACCTGACCCAATTGCTGATTTGGAATATAATCATACTTCTTTAGCTGCCAAAACTACTTATACCTATATGGTTGAAGCAGTAGAAACAGAAAATATTCAGGGCACGCCGATTACTAAAGTTTCATTGCCTTCGGAACATGTTTCTGCTACTACTTTCACCGATGCTGCAGGCGCCGGTGTAAGCATTAGCAGCCACCCCGATGATCAAGATATTTTAGTTGGAGCAAATGCCACCTTTGCGGTTACCGCCGCTACCAGCCCTGTCGGCGGCTCGCTTAGTTATCAATGGGAAGCCTATATTCCCGGCGGTTCACCGGTAGAAGCAGGTGTTATTACCGGCGTTTGGGCAGATATTGACGGCGCTACCCAAGCCAGTTATACCTTTACAAATGGCCAATTAGGCCATAGCGGTTATCAATTCCGCTGCAAAATAATCAATCCTGCTGCTACCGATCCCCTGCCGGTACGCACAAATATTGCCACCTTAACCGTTAGCGAACTAAAAAACATTGTGCCCAAGCTAACTGTTGAGGTTACTAATTCGGACGGTGATAACATCAATTTGCTTGATGCAAATGGCGCATATCTTAATCCCGCCCCCACCGACACGTTGGTAGAAGGCGAATACTTTGATGTTACGCTTACATTAACCGATGCCGGTGGAGATCCGCTGGTAGGCAAAACACTGCAACTGCGCCATGATTTCCAAAATGACCCTATCACGGACAATAACCCCACATTCAGCCCCACTCATTATCGCGGCAGCATTAGCGATGCAAATGGTCAAGTAACCTTTAGATTACCCACTACCGACTATATTCCGGCACCGGAACATCATCGGATGGTAGCCATATTCCCCGGCGAGGCAGCCCAAGGTGGTAATCCCGGCCTAGATGCCGTTTATGCCAGCCCTGTCCAAATCAGAGTGCAAAGCGGTTACAAGTTAAGCGGCTTAAGCGATAGCTATTTCTATCTTGATAAAATTGAGGGGGTTACGGTAAATGATGCCCTAAATGCACCGCTTGATGCAGCAAGCTATAAACTTCAAGCCTTTGCCCAAGTAGGCAATGGCTGGTCGGCAACTGCCGAAACTGCAGGTGCTAGCACTGCCTTAGCCGATTTAAGCTTAATACCGGGCAATTATCAAATCCGCGCCTATAGATTAACCGATAATGCCTTATTGGCACAGCAAGATATTGCAGTTGTTCGTAAGCCGATTAAGGTAATAGCACCTGATTATACAACTGAAATAACTGATATTACGGCCTTTAATACCGACACACTTTACCCGGTAGTAAAAAATACTAATTCAGAAGAGTTTATTTTAAACAATTCTGCTTATGGAACAGCAGCCAATGGCTATAATGTAATTTTTGATTTAATTGTAGCGCAGCATGTAGACGGATATTATTTAGTACCTGATTTTGCCAGCTATACATTAGATGTTGCGGATGAACCGGGCCGCAATGCTTTAATTGATTTCCAAAGCAAATATCAACCCGAATTTGTACCATCTGCTCAGCTTAATGTTGCCGGTTTTAAGCTACATACAGTAACATTTTCGAATACAGGCAGCGGCAGCTTGGTGGCCAATTCCGATATTGGCGGCTTTTTCCCCAGTGCAACACGAGTATTTAGCGGTGCGAATATTAGCTTTAATGCCCAAGGCGAAGGTGGCAATGCCCCCACAGTTAATAGCTGGGCAGTAAACGGTACAGCCATTACCGTAGATAATATGGTTGATTATGGCATGACTAGCCCCACCGCCACTACTTTAACGATTGATGAATTAGCTGCGGATACTAATGTAGTAGCCAATCTGGAAACCAATACCTACCCCGTAACAATAAACGGCAGCCGTGCTGCAAATACCGGTGCCGCCAGCTATGAAAGTGGCAGTTTGGTAACCATTTATGCCGGTAGCCCGGAAAGC
Source organism: uncultured Peptococcaceae bacterium (assembly GCA_964372025.1). Classification (GTDB taxonomy): domain Bacteria; phylum Bacillota; class Dehalobacteriia; order UBA4068; family UBA4068; genus CAYJBP01. The sequence goes on from CAYJPF010000009.1 coordinate 33,410, forward strand.
GGTTATCGCTTTAGCGGTTGGGTGGGTAATATAGCGCCCACTAATGCCACAGCTACCACCACCACTTTTGTCATGCCGGCATATGCCATTAATCTAACGGCTACCTGGCAAAACACCACCCGCTATGATGTTACCGTAAACGGTAGCCAAGGCGTTGTTAGCACCGGCGAGGGCACTTATTTAGCCGGCGAGCAAGTAGATATTGATGCCGGATCTTTAGCCGGTTATACTTTTAACGGCTGGCAGGCAGTAGGCATTACTTTGGCAAATTCCAGCCAGGCCAAAACCTCCTTTATCATGCCTGCTAATGATGTTGATTTGCGAGCCACCTGGGTTAGCACCTCGCAAGGGGCTTATACTGTTACTGTTCTTGATAGTTATGATCCCTTCTCCGGCGCAGGCAAATACGATCGCAATAATATGGTAACCTTAAAGGCCGGTAGCCGCGAAGGCTATAGCTTTGATGGCTGGACAATTAGTAATCCGGCGGTAACTATTATCAGCCCTAATGATGCTACTACTTTCTTCCAGATGCCGGCCGATAATGTTACGGTTACGGCTAATTGGCGTCAAAACAGCAGCCCCAATCCCAATCCTAATCCGGGCCCAAGCCCGGGCCCCAATCCGGCTCCTGTGCCCGATCCTGATCCTAATGAGAAGGAAACTATTATTACTATAATCGAAATCAGGGAAATTATTAGGGAAACTATTCGCAATAGCGACAACAGGGAAACTATTATTATCGATAGCCCCACCCCCATTACCAGCATCCCTACCGAGCTTTTTAGCGAGGCTATGGAATTTGGCGAGATTATCATCAATACTCCGGCGGCGATGATTGGTATCGACAATAATTCGTTTGGATCTTTGGCTTCTTTGGGCGGACATATTACGGTTTATGCCTCGGTAGTAAACAATGAGGATGGCACTGCCACGGCCGATTTATCGATTATGGTAAATGGCACGGCATTAAGGGAGGTACCGGGTGGTATTTCGATTGCCTTCCCTTATACGGCCGGCAGCCCTACCACGGTAGCCAAGTTACTTTATGCTGATGGCACTTATGGTATTATCCCCAAATCGATAGCCGATGATGAAATGATCTCTATTCATTTAAGCGGCCCATCCAGTTTACTTATCGAGGATAATACGCAAGTATTTGATGATATTGTTGCTAATTATTGGGCAGCTGAGGATATTGCTTTTGTAACATCGCATGGTTTATTCTTAGGTGTTGCGCCTACTATTTTTGATGCTACTGATACGATGTCGCGTTCGATGTTGTGGACGGTATTGGCGCGGATGGAAGGGGTAGACACCGAAGGTGGTACTACTTGGTACAGTAAGGGTCGTGATTGGGCAATAGCCAATGATATTTCTAATGGTAGTGATCCGACTGCTGCTATTAGCCGCGAATCTTTGGTAACAATGTTGTGGCGCACAGCAGGTTCGCCGATGCCTGAATCTGATAGCAGTATTAGCTTTGATGACAGTGATCAAATTTCCGGCTATGCAGCAGATGCTATGGATTGGGCGATTACAGTGGGGATTATCAATGGTAAAAGCGAAGATATAATAGATCCTTTAGGAGGAGCTAGCCGCGCTGAGGTATCGGCGATAATCCGCAGATTTATGATAATGTTTTATTATTAAAGGATGCAATCATAAAGTTTTACTCAATTTTTTACAAAAAATTGCGGGGGTATTGGGGGCAGAGCCCCCAAGGTCTTAAAAAGGTTTTAAGCCTACCCAAAAAACTAAGCAAGCAAATCAATATCCCAACAAAAAAGCCGGCAGAAAGCAAAATTGGCTTAAAACCGGCGCCTTTTGGCGAAGCCAAAACAGCCCGAAAACTGATAACCTCCATGGATATAATGAGGGGGCTGTCGCAATGCGACAGCCCCCTTCGTAGTGCTTTTTAAACTTGGTGCTTTTTAAACTTGCCGTTTGTTTACTATTCTATTTCCATAAATCTGTGCATGATAGCGGCAATTTCCGCTCTGGTGGCTGTGTCTTTAGATGCCTAATTCGCTTTTAACTTCTGCAAAACAATGCAAAGCATGATCTAAATCTTCTTTGCTATGTGCAGCAGAAATCTGGGTGCGAATCCTTGCCTTATCCTGCGGTACCACCGGATAAGAAAAACCAACCACATATACGCCCTTTTCCAACATCGCTGCCGCAAATTGGGCAGCCAACTTAGCATCATATAACATCACCGCAATAATCGGATGCTCGCCATCTAAAACATCAAAGCCCAATTGTGCCAACTTGCTGCGAAAATAAGCCGTGTTCTCATGCACTTTATCCCTTAACTCGGTGCTGGCTTTTAGCATCCTAAATACCTGCAAAGATGCAGCAGCTATAGCCGGCGCTAAAGTATTAGAAAAAAGATAAGGACGGCTACGCTGACGCAATAACTCGATAATCTCCTTACGCCCCGAAGTATAACCACCGGAAGCACCACCCAATGCCTTGCCCAATGTGCCGGTAATAATATCAATACGATCCATTACCTGGCAATGCTCATGGGTGCCACGACCACCCTTACCCATAAAACCCACAGCATGGCTATCATCAACCATCACCAATGCATCATATTGATCAGCCAAATCGCAAATCTCTTTTAAATTAGCTATATATCCATCCATCGAAAATACACCATCGGTAGCAATTAATTTTACCGGCGCATCCTTGGCCTCCTCAAGCTTTGCCCGTAAATCAGCCATATCATTATTATTATAACGATACTTGCGGGCCTTGCAAAGCCGCACACCATCAATAATGCTGGCATGATTTAATTGATCGGAAATTATAGCATCCTCCGGCCCCAAAATTGTCTCGAATAAGCCGCCATTAGCATCAAAGCAGGAAGAATATAAAATAGTATCCTCCATGCCTAAAAAATCGCTAATCGCTGCCTCTAAATCTTTATGCACTTGCTGCGTACCACAAATAAAACGCACCGACGAAAGACCAAAACCCCAGCTATCATAAGATGCCTTGGCCGCCTCGATTAAGCGGCTATCATTGGCTAGCCCCAGATAATTATTAGCACACATATTGATTACTTGCTTAGCCTGGGTAGTATCGATAACGCTTTTTTGGGCACTGGTGATAATGCGCTCGCTTTTGTATAAGCCGGCCTCTTTAATGCCATCAATAGTAGTTTGATATTTAGATAAAGCAGTTTTCATATTAGCTCTCCTTGTTTATAGATTTTGCCAATCCAGTACAACTTTGCCGGAATTACCGCTATTCATAGCCGCAAAACCTTGCTCAAAATCGGTAGCTTTAAAACGATGAGTAATAACAGGGTCAATATTAAGGCCGCTTTCTAACATGGCGCTCATTTTATACCAGGTTTCGAACATCTCTCGGCCATAAATACCTTTTAAGGTTAGGCCATTGAGGATGATTTTATTCCAGTTAACCTTGGTTTCGGCACTGATAAAGCCCAATAAGGATATCTTGCCATAATTGGCCATATTATCGATCATTTGATTAAAAGCAGGGCTGGCACCGGACATTTCCAGGCCGATATCAAAACCCTCTTTCATGCCCAAATCATCCATAACATCGCTAAGCCTATCCTTAGCTACATTAACAGCACGGCTAGCACCCATTTGCTTGGCTAAATCAAGCCGATAATCATTAACATCGGTAATAACAATATGCCTAGCCCCTACATGACGGCAAATAGCAGCAGCCATAATCCCAATCGGGCCGGCACCGGTAATTAAAACATCTTCGCCAACTAAGTCGAAGCTTAAGGCCGTATGCACCGCATTGCCCAAAGGATCAAAGCAGGAAATCACATCATCGGAAATCTCGGGGCTGCAACGCCATACATTGGTGTAAGGAATAGCTAAATACTGAGCAAAAGCACCATCCCGATTTACACCAACACCCAAAGTATTAGGGCAATAATGACGACGCCCGGCTAAGCAATTACGGCAATGGCCGCAAACAATATGCCCCTCGCCGGATACCCTCTCGCCAATCTTAAAGCCCTGCACATTGCTGCCTAGGGCTACAATTTCGCCAACAAATTCATGGCCGATGGTAAGCGAGGGCTTAATAACTTTTTGCGCCCATTCATCCCAATTATAAATATGAACATCGGTACCACAAATAGAAGTTTTAGTAATCTTAACCAAAACCTCATTGCCCGCAATGGTTGGCACGGGCACTTCCTTGATCACCAAACCCGGCTGGGCTTGGTCTTTAACAAAAGCAATCATTGTTTTTTCCACTTTTGTTGCTCCTTTCATAGTTAAATTTTTACCTTGACAATACTTGGGTAACACAAAAAGGCACATCGAATGCACCTTGCAAAAATATGGAACTTATACTATGTATTTATTATACTATTAGTTAATCTAAAAGGCAATATGATTAAATGCTTATTTTTGAATATTTTAGTACAGCTTATTGATAATTAAACCATATTGACAATTGTAATAAAACATTATATAATAGTATAAATAAGTTTATTCGAGCTATCTTTCCTAAGGTGCTGCTAAGGAATTATAGCCGGGGTTAGGCGGGAAACTGCCTTGCCTCCCTTGCGGAAAGAATAAGCCAAAGTTTGCTTTTATAGGCTGCCTTTGGGCTGGCCTTTTTTTGTGTTTTAGCTCCAAAAGCAATTATTTTAGGAGGTTATGATGAATAAAAAAATATTCCTAATTGGGCAAATTTTAATTTTGGCTTTAATCTTGGCCGCTTGTGGCGGAGCAGCCGAGCAGCCTACAAGCCAAGTAAGTTTTGAGAATATTGATTTTGCAAATAGCCCTTATAAACATATCAATAATGGCGGCATTACCGATAATGAGCAAATCCCCTATAATTTAGATGCCATCACCGGCGCTACCATGACGGTAGAAGGCCCCGGGATGATGACCAGCATTCCTCTTTCCGTGCGGGAAATCGAGAATAATGATGAAGGCTTTGTGCGGGCTATCTATAGTGATAGCAAAGGCGAATTTATTTACGAAGGCCTGGATTTATACTACCTGCTAACCGGCATGGTAGAGGGCGATAATGGCATTATCTTAACCGATAGCGCCCATAATGTAGAGCTTAAAGATCGCAATCGCAATACCATATCCACCTTCGAGATTGCCGAGGTTAAGGCCGCCCATGAGGCCGGCAGGCCGATAATTTTGGCCGGCGGTATCGGTACTTTAGACGAAGAATTTATCGCCCCTTTTGTTTATGATGCCGATGGCGATGATGAGCATTCCCTAGGTTATATCGAGGAATTGGATAATGAAGATGGCTGCACCAAGCTGGTTTATGATTTAGAAGCCTATGGCGAAGGCCAAAATTATCAAACATTTACCAATGTAGCCTATATTTATATCACCGAAGAAACTAGCCCCGGCTTTAAGCATAGCGCCTTGGCCGAAGATGGTTTTGGCAGCTCTAAATATACCGATTATATTATCGCCGTGGGCGGTTCGGCCTTAGGCCATCAGCTGGAATTTACGGTAGAGGATTTAGAAAGCCTGGTTAGTTATGACGATGATGGCCAAATTTTAGAAGGCGGCATGGGTTATCGCGATTTTTATAGCCTGGCTAATTCTACTTATTGGTATGTAAACCAATTTGAGGGCCTGGATTTATATAAATTCCTAATTTACTTAGGCATGGAAGATGCCGAAACCATGGGCTTAGCAGCTGCCCGCACCACCTTGGTGCAGTTTTTAGCGGCCGATGGCAGGCGTTCTTCCGAGAGCTTTTCGGTAGATACCTTATCCTATCCCGATGCTTTTGGTTTTTATAATAAAAATTCGGCCGATTTAAGCGATGGCAGCTATGTATCCACCAATGCCGATTTGGAAAATACCGGCTATCCGGTGCTTTTGGCTTATGGGGTTAATCAATATCCCTATACTGTAAATAAAACCGATCCCGAGTATTTATCGGGCTTATCCAATAGCGGCGGCCCAATTAGGGTGGTTTTTGGCAAAACTCAGTATCATCATGCTAATGGTTCTAATCAGGTACAGTATTTAAGCGAAATTGTGGTGGGTGAAAATATCCATTATAATACCCATCTATATACCGCTAATGCCGACCATGCCGCCCTAGCTGCCAATAGCTTGCAGATTACCGTAAATAGCGAGGATGGCGCTATTTTAAGCGAGCAGCAATTAACGGTGGGGCAGCTGGAAGATTTAATCTACGCCCCCGATACCGAAAAAAATATTATCGATGCCGCTAAGGTTAAAGATACTTATCAGGTAGGCATAGACGGCAGTTATGATAATGATATTTATGAGGGCATAAATCTATATTATTTGCTGATGAATTATTTGGGTTTACCCGGCACCAATGGCAATATCACCTTTAGCAATGGCAGCGAGCAATTAACTGTAAGCTTGGATCAACTATTTGCCGAAGGTTATAATTCCGATTTAGGACGTGCTAATCAAAGTGCTATCTTGGCCTTTGCCAAAAACGGCTCGCCTTTGGTGGCAGATAGTTCTGCCCCCGGTTATGTGGCCGAAATAGCCCTTAACCCTTATTTAGATAGCGAGCCTGCCCTATATCAGGTGGCAAATAGTGGCGGCCCCTTGCAGCTTATAATCCCATCTACCAGCCCCGATGCGGCAGATGCTATATCTTTGGCTAATATTGAGGCTATCACCATCGATTTAATCCCCGATGCTTATGCCCATTTAAGCGCCCCATATAGTGATTTAGCTGCCAGCGAAATCCATTTCTTTGGCGAGGGTTTGGAGGCCGAAAAAACCTATAGTTTGGCCGAATTGCAGGCTAAGCAGGTGCTGGCTAAAACTTTAGATTTTCCGCTTATGGCAGAAGATGGCAATAGTTTTGAGTATCGTTATCGTGGCCTGGGCATTTATGATTTATTTATGGAAATTGGCATTAAAAATAATGCCGGCGATGTAATTATCACCACGGCTGATGGCAATAGTGCCACCTATAGTCTTTCGGCTTTAAAGAAAAGCGATTATAGCAATTATTTAGCGCCGCATAAGGCTAATCTTTATCCGATGCTGGCCTATGGTATAGGCGATATCAATGCCGATAGCATGCAGGGATTACCCTTGGTGGATAGCGATACGCATCCCGGATATGATGCGGCTATGGCTAATGATAAAGGGCCGATAATGCTGGTAATGCCATTTGCAGAGGATGCGGATTATGTTAGCTTGGCTAATGTGGTATCGATAGAGGTAACGGCTAATGAGGTAGATACCTGGAGCCATCGGATGAGCGATGTTTATGAGGAATTTTTGGATTATCAATTAACATTGAGCATAGTAAGTTCCGAGCAGGAATGGGAATTTATATTTACGGTTGACGAATTGGAGCAAATGGAAGAATTGATTGTGCGTGATGATTATTCGGTATTAGATTTAGGCGAATGTGAAGGCGTAGATATATGGAAGCTAATTCAAAAATACGGTGCTGATATAGAGGGCATAGACGATCCGATTTCGATTACCGCCTATGCCGAGGATGGCTACAAGAACGACTTATTAAGTGTATTCTACAAAGAGGGCTTTGTGGAAGGTGTGGCTGATGATAATGGGGCAAAGAAAAAGCTAATAATAGCGTATGCGATGCGCGGTTACCCCTTGGTAGATGCCGAAAGTCATGAAGGCTATACCGGCCTAGCAGGCAATAGCAGTGGCCCATTAAGAGTAGTAGCCGAAACCAATCAGGGAGCATCGGTTAAGCAGGTAAATAAGATTGTGGTAACGATACCGTAGTTTGATGGGAGATAAAGCAAAGCGGGAGGGCATGGAAGCCCTCCCCTACAATGCGAGAACCCTAAAAGGATAGCGAGCGAAGACAAGACTAAAGGCCAAAGTACCTAGCGAATAAGAAAACCTACTAGACTAGCAAATGTAGCTGGAGCGGTATTTTGTATTTTCCAGGTGGGCGGTTTTTGCCCGTCTGGAAAATACAAAATAAAGGCCGCATCTGTTTGAGGAGCTTTAGCTCCGAGTTATGCGG
>CAYJPF010000010.1:0-41012 GCA_964372025.1 uncultured Peptococcaceae bacterium
ATGGGGTCGGCAAATTGGGGTAAAAATGGGTTCGGATTTGGTACATGGTGGCTAAGTTCAAAAGATTAAAACCATTACTTTTTGGTAAAAAGTAATACAAAAACTTTTAGAATATAAAAAAGGTTGCCGTGATTGCGACAACCTTTTCAATATCCATATAAAAATAAATTTAACGCTTAGAGAACTGGCTGGCTTTACGAGCTTTTTTAAGACCGTATTTACGACGCTCTTTCATTCTCGGATCACGTGTCATGAAGCCGGCAGTCTTTAAAGAGGGGCGTAATTCACTATCTGCTTGTACCAATGCACGAGCAATACCATGACGGATTGCACCTGCTTGGCCGGTAATACCGCCGCCCTTTACACTGGTAACTACATCATACTTGCTTAAAGTTGCTGTAAGCTCCAAAGGTTGACGAACAATCATCTCTAAAGTCTTTTTACCGAAATATTCGTCTAATTCCCTTTTGTTTACCACAATATTACCATTGCCCGGCTTAAGCCAAACCTTAGCTATTGCGTTTTTACGACGTCCGGTACCATAAAATTTCATTTCCTGTGCCATTTACTTTCCCCCTTCCTTAAAAAGTCCAGTTTTCAGGCTGCTGAGCTTGATGCGGATGCTCATTACCTGCATATACTTTTAGTTTTTTGGCAGTTGCTCTGCCTAAGCGATTATGGGGAAGCATACCCTTAATTGCCTTTTCGATTGCCAACTCCGGCTTGGTTGCCATAAAGTCTTTATAAGTCATTTCCTTTAAGCCACCCGGATAGCCGGAATGACGATAGTATTTCTTTTGCATTAATTTATTGCCGGTTAAAACAGCCTTTTCGGCATTGATTACAATCACAAAATCGCCGGTATCCACATGGGGAGTAAAAATAGCTTTATGCTTGCCACGCAAAATGCGAGCAGCTTCGCTTGCCAAACGGCCCAAGGATTTGCCACTGGCATCGAGTATATACCACTTACGCTGAATTTCTTCCGGCTTGGCCATAAAAGTACCCAAGTCAATTCCCTCCTTAATATCTAAACAACATGCTTATTCTATGCTTATTGCCAACGGGGCAGAAGTCAATAAGCGTACTAAAATATTATATAATTTGCTAAGCCCATTGTCAAGTAAAATCTTTGCTAATCGCCATTTTTTTACAAAAATTAAGCTAATTATAATTGCTTTGACGAATTTCGGCCCTTTTAATCTTGCCGCTAACCGTTTTAGGTAGCTCGCTTACAAAATCAATAATCCGCGGATATTTATAAGGCGCTGTTAAATTCTTAACAAATTCCTGTAATTCGGCCACCAATTCGGGCGAAGGCTGATAGCCATCCTTTAATACAATAGTAGCCTTAACTACCTGGCCGCGCTTTTCATCCGGGGCAGCAGTTACTGCACATTCCAATACCGAATCATGCTCCACCAGGGCACTTTCCACCTCAAAGGGGCCAATCCGATAACCCGAACATTTAATTACATCATCATTACGCCCTACAAACCAATAATAACCCTCCGGATCGCGCCAGGCAATATCGCCGGTATTATACATATTGTTGCTAAAAGCAGTTTTGGTTAATTCCTCATTCTCAAAATAGCCCTTAAATAAGCCAATTGCCTGCAAATTACGCACCACAATTTCGCCTTCTTCGCCATCTTCGCAGGAAATACCCTCGCTATTTACCAAATCCACATCATATAAGGGGCTGGGCTTGCCCATCGATCCCACTTTAGGCTTAAACCAGGGGAAATTGCCAATCAAAAGCGTTGTTTCGGTTTGACCAAAGCCCTCGGCCATTTCCATGCCCAAAATATCATTGATTTTATTAAAGATATCCGCATTTAAAGGCTCGCCGGCATTATTGCAATGCTCGATAGAACTTAAATCATAATTTTCCATGCCGGCTGCTAACATAAAGCGAAAAATCGTCGGCGGCGCGCAAAAAGTTTTAATCGGATACTGCTGCAATTTCTCCAAAAGCTTGGCGGGGATAAATTTATCCATATCATAAGCAAAAACAATCGCCCCGCAAATAAATTGCCCCCAAAACTTGCCCCAGCCAAATTTGCCCCAGCCCGAATCGGATACCGCCAAATGCATTTGATTAGGCCGCACCTGATGCCAATATTTAGCGGTAATTATATGCCCCAAAGGATGGGTAAAATCATGCATAACCATCTTAGGCATGCCGGTTGTGCCGGAGGTAAAATAGATAAGCATAGTATCGGTAGCCTTAGTGGCCGCCTCGCCCGTAGGGCGGGCAAACTCTGGGGAATAGTTTTTGATTTCATTAAAATCAGTCCAGCCCTCTTTGCTGCCGGCCACGATAATTTTATGCTTGATGGTGGGCGCCTCGGCCAAAGCGCCTTCGGTTTGCTCGATTACAAAATCATCGGCAAAGCAAATCGCCGCCTTAATATTGGCAGCATTAGCCCGATAAACAATATCCTTGCTGGTTAAAAGCATGGTAGACGGGATTAATATAGCCCCTAATTTATGCAAAGCAATAGCCGCCAGCCAATATTCATAGCGCCTGCGCAAAACCAATATCACCCGATCACCCTTGCCAATACCCATGCTTTTAAGCATATTGGCAGTTTGATTAGATTGCTTTTTTAAATCGCTATAAGTAAAAGTATATTCCTCATCATGATCATTGCACCAAACAATGGCCACTTTATCAGGCTCTTTATCGGCCCAGGCATCAATGATATCAAAGCCAAAATTAAAATCCTCGGGGATATTTAGCCGATAATTGGCCATAAAGTCCTCATAAGAATCAAAATCTATTTGCGGTAAATATTTTTCCAGCATAATTGCCTCCTTGAATCTTTATTCTAAAATTATCGACAAAAAACGTGCCTTTTCCGTACCTACAGCCTTTTGGCCATGAGGATGGGTTGGGTCGAAATATATTAAATCGCCGGGGTTTAATATATGCTCTTTGCCATCAAAAATAACGGCAATTTGCCCCTCCAAAATATAATTTACCTCCTGCCCCTTATGGGTTACCAGGTCGGCAGGCTTATCAGTTGGATGCAGGGTTACCAAAAAAGGCTCCATTAATTTGCCGCTAAAGCGATGCCCTAAATTTTCATAATGATAACCGCTAAAGCGCTCTACGGTTTTGCCCTGGCCACGACGGCAAATTGCATAAGTATTTAGGCGTGCCGGCTTGCCGGTTAAAATTTCGGTCATATCCACCTTAAAATGATGAGCAATATGATAAAGCGCACTGGCAGGTATATTTTCGCCGTCCTCCTCAAAGGCTCGGTAATCTTCGATGCTTACCCCTATCTCTTCGGCCATTTGCTCGGAGCTTAATTCAAAAATTTCCCTTAGCTCCCTTATTCGGGCTGCTATCTGTAGCATTTCTTCGCGCATATACATCCTCCTTATTTCACTTTTTTGCTTAATTATAATAGTATATAAAATTTTTTTGCGGCTGTCAAGTAAGCTGCCTTAAACCTCACAATTTTTTGACAAAAATTTGATTAAAACTTTTAACTTATATGCTTGTAAAATGTTCTTAAATATGATATATTTTATATTGGTATAATTTAATTATAATATGTACGGAAAGAGGGGATTTTTTATGGATTTTGCGGCTATTAAAACTGCTGCCCAAAATTATCAGGAGGAGATGACTGCTTTTTTGCGAGCCCTAATTAGTCATCCCGGCGAAAGTTGTAATGAAAAGGCCAAGATAGATTGCGCTGCAGCCCAAATGAATAAGCTTGGTTTTGATCAGGTAGAAATTGATGGCATGGGTAATTTGCGCGGCTATATGGGCAGTGGCAAAACCCTTATCGCCTTTGATGGACATATTGATACAGTAGGTGTGGGCAATGCCGATAACTGGACTTTCGACCCATATGGTGGCTATGAAAATGATACCGAAATTGGCGGCCGTGGTGCATCCGACCAGGAAGGCGGCATTGTTTCGGCAATTTATGCGGCCAAAATTATGGCCGATTTGGGGCTATTAAATGACCAGTATCGGGTTTTGGTTACCGCCACCGTGCAAGAAGAGGATTGCGACGGCCTTTGCTGGCTTTATATGATAGAAGAAGATAATATTCGCCCCGAATTTGTGGTAATTACCGAGCCCACCGATGGCGGTATTTATCGTGGTCATCGTGGCCGCATGGAAATAAAGGTGGAGGTTAAGGGTGTATCTTGCCATGGTTCTGCCCCGGAAAGAGGCGATAATGCCATTTATAAAATGGCCGAAATTGTGCAAGAGGTTAAAGCCTTAAACGAGCGCCTGCTGGATAATGATTTTTTAGGCAAAGGCACTTTGGCGGTATCGCAAATTTTCTTTAGCTCGCCCTCACGCTGCGCTGTTGCTGATATGTGCAGCATCTCGATCGATAGACGCCTAACCCTGGGCGAAACTTATCTTTCGGCCTTGGACGAAATTTCGGCCTTGCCTGCCGTGCAAAAATATCAGGCCGAAGTTAGCATGTACAAATATGATAGCCCAAGCTATACCGGCCTAAGTTATCCGGCCGATTGCTATTTCCCAACTTGGCTGATTGAGGAAAGCCACCCGGCTTGCAAGGCTATGGTAAAGGCGCATCAAGGCTTATATGGCGAGCCTCGCACCGATAAATGGACATTTTCGACCAATGCGGTGGCGATAATGGGGCGTCACAATATACCCTGTATTGGTTATGGCCCCGGCAAAGAGGCCGAAGCCCATGCCCCCAATGAAAAAACCTGGAAGGCCGATTTGGTAAAGGCAGCGGCTATCTATGCCGCTTTGCCTACTATATACTGTGCTGATAAATAATTTAGTTTTTGTAATATAAAGTATATAATTTAGTTTAAGCAAATATTAAGGAGTGACTATTATGACTGATTTTAAGCAGCTTTTGGCACAATTGGCCAACTTAGATACCACCAAGATGTATAATAATGATTTTTTATTAACCTGGCAAAAAACAGATGCCGAAATAGCAGCTACCTTTGCTGTTGCCGATGCTTTGCGTCATTTACGCCAAAACAATACCGCTACCAAAATCTTTAATAGCGGCTTAGGCATATCCTTATTTAGGGATAATTCCACCCGTACCCGTTTTTCCTTTGCCTCGGCTTGTAATTTATTGGGTTTAAATGTCCAGGATTTGGATGAAGGCAAAAGCCAAATAGCCCATGGCGAAACCGTGCGCGAAACCGCCAATATGGTATCCTTTATGGCCGATATTATCGGCATTCGTGATGATATGTATATTGGCAAGGGGCATACCTATATGCAGGAAGTTGCTCAAGCCGTCCAAGATGGCTATGATCAAGGCAATTTAGAGCAAAGGCCATCTTTAATCAATTTGCAATGCGATATCGATCATCCAACCCAATCGATGGCCGATATGCTGCATATTATCCATCAATTTGGCGGTGTAGAAAATCTAAAAGGCAAAAAAATTGCCATGACTTGGGCCTATTCTCCTTCCTATGGTAAGCCGCTTTCGGTGCCGCAAGGCATTGTAGGCCTATTTACCCGCTTTGGCATGGATGTGCATTTAGCCCATCCGGAAGGCTATGAAATTATGCCCGAAGTGGAAAAAGTAGCAGCTAAAAACGCTGCAGCCGGTGGCGGCAGCTTTACTAAAAGCCATTCGATGGCCGCTGCTTTTACCGATGCCGATATTGTTTATCCCAAAAGCTGGGCGCCTTTTGCCGCCATGCAAAAACGTACCGATTTATATGGCCAAAACGATTTCGATGGCATTAAAGCCTTGGAAAAAGAATTATTGGCTCAAAATAGCCAGCATCAGGATTGGCATTGTGATCGCAAGTTGATGAATTTAACCAAAGATCAAAAAGCCCTCTATATGCATTGTTTGCCGGCCGATATTACTGGTGTTTCCTGCCCGCAAGGCGAAGTTGCGGCCGATGTATTCGATCAATATCGCTTGCCTTTATATCAAGAGGCCGGCTTTAAACCCTATATTATCGCCGCCATGATTTTCCTCGCCAAAACCAAAAATCCGGCTCAAACCCTCGAGGCTTTAGCAAAAGCCGATATTAAACGTCATTGGGAGGGCAAATAATGCTAATTATCGGTAATGGCCGTCTTATCACCCATAACCCCAGCTCTCCCTATATAGAAAATGGCGCAGTTGTAATAGAAGATAATAAAATCTGCGATTTTGGATCTAATCAGGATATGCAAAAAGCCTATCCTCAATCCGAATTTTATGATGCAAAAGGGCGTATAATTATGCCCGGACTTATCAATACTCATAGTCATATTTATAGCGCTTTTGCTCGTGGTTTAGCCCTAAAACAGGATAAGCCCAATCGTAATTTTTTGGATATTCTTAATAATCAATGGTGGCGAATTGACAAAGCTCTAAATGAGGATGATAATTTATACAGCGCCTATACAACAGGCCTGGAAAGCGTGCGCCTAGGCGTAACTACCCTATTTGATCATCATGCCAGCCAATATCATATCAAAGGTAGCCTAAGGGCATTAAGCAGCGCTTTAACTGATATCGGCTTGCGTCATAGCCTCTGCTATGAGGTTAGCGATCGCGATGGCCAAGCGCAAGCTCAAGCCGGTATCGCCGAAAATATCGACTTTATCGACCATGCCGCCCAGGACAAAACAGATCTCAAAAAGGGTATGTTTGGGCTACATGCATCCTTTACTCTAAGCGAGCAAACCCTGGCGGCCTGCCATCAAGCCTTGGGCGAAAGGGAAAAAGCTTTCCATATTCATGTGGCCGAAGATAAGGCCGACCAAGCCGATAGCCTGGCCAAATATGGCTGCCGAGTTGTAGAACGCCTGGATAAAGCCGGTATTCTTGGCGAATTAACCCTGGCCATTCACAATATTCATATCGATCAAAACGAGTTGCAGCTCTTGCAGCAAAGCCAAACCATGGCCGTGCATGCGCCGGAATCAAATATGGGCAATGCCGTTGGCTGCGCCCCGGTACTTGATATACTAAATCATGGCGTTTTAGTGGGCTTAGGCACAGATGCTTATACCCAAGATATGTTCGAATCGCTCAAGGTTACCAATATTATTCATAAGCATCAGGCTGCCGATCCGGCCATCGGTTTTGGCGAGAGCTTGGCTATGCTTTTTAATAATAATCGTCAAATTTGTGCCCGCTTTTTTAAGCAACCCTTGGGCATTATTGCTAAAAATGCCTATGCCGATTTAATTATAGTTGATTATCGCAGCGGAACCCCGCTAAACGAGCATAGTTTAGCAGGCCATTTAATGTTTGGTCTTAATGGCTCACAAGTGGATTGCACAATGATTAATGGCCGCTTTATTATGCAGGAAAGGCAAATTATCAGTGTAGACGAGCCGGCTATTTTAGCCCAAGCCCAAAAGCAAGCTGCCGATTTTTGGCAAAGGGCATAAATCCCCCAAAGGAGTGTGAATTATGAGCGAAATTATGCGCCCATTACCATTTAAGCAATTAATGAAATGGATAGTAAAAGAGTTGAATCAAAAAGGCCACATTTTTGGCATAGATCAGTCAAAGTTTTACCGTAATGATCAGGCGGCAGGGCTAACAATTTATGGCCAAAAAATAGCCACCCCCATTGGCCCGGCCCCGGGCCCAAATAGCCAATTAGCGCCTAATATTATTGCCGCCTATCTATGTGGCAGCCGCTTTATCGAGCTTAAAACTGTACAAAAAATCGATGGCGAGGAATTGGCAAACTGCATACCCCGCCCCTGCATAAAGGCCGAGGATGAGGGTTATAATGTAGAATGGTCTACCGAATTAACCACCGAGGCCGCAGCCGAAGAATATATCAAAGCTTGGCTGATTATCCATGTTTTGGCCAAGGAATTAAAGCTGGCCGAGCAGCCCGATTGCATCTTTAATCTTAGCGTAGGCTATGATTTGGAAGGCATAAAGGGCACTAAAGTAAATACCTTTATCGAAACATTAAAAGACGCAACAAAACATCAGCTTTTTGACGAGGCAAAGGATTGGCTAAAGGCCAATATCGAGGCCTTTAATAATCTAACAATTGCCGATATCGAGGCAATCAGCCCCCATATCAGCAATAATATTACCCTGTCGACCCTTCATGGTTGCCCCCCGGATGAAATTGAAAAAATCAGCCGCTATTTAATGGAAGAAAAGCAGCTAAACACCGCAATAAAATGTAATCCCACCTTGCTTGGCTATCAGTTTGCTCGTCAAACCATGGATAATTTGGGCTATCAATATTTGCAATTTGATGATCATCATTTTAAGCATGATTTGCAATATTCCGATGCTATCCCCATGTTTAAGCGCCTGCTAGCGCTGGCCGACAGCCTTAATTTAAGCTTTGGCCTTAAGATTAGTAATACCTTCCCGGTAAAAATCAAGGCCGGCGAATTGCCCGGCGAGGAAATGTATATGTCGGGGCGCGCTCTTTTTCCGCTTAGCATTAGCTTGGCGGCCAAAATTAGCAATGATTTTATGGGCAAACTGCCAATTTCCTATTCGGGCGGCATCGATGCTTTTAATATCAAAGATGTGCTTGGTACAGGCATTAAGCCAATCACGGTGGCCACAACCATTCTTAAACCGGGCGGCTATCAGCGCCTGCAGCAATTGGCTTATTTAAGCACTTCGCTGACGATTGCTAATCAAATCGACTATCAAGGGCTTGAGCAAATTGCGCAACAAGCTTGCCGCAATAAGCTTTATGCCAAGCATTTGGAGCAAAGAAAAAGCGCACCTAAACCCCATAAACTGCCTTTATTCGACTGCGGTCAAGCCCCTTGCCGCGAAAGCGCTTGCCCAATTGAGCAGCAAATACCGGCCTATTTGGAAGCCGTTGCCGCCCAAAACTATCAGCAAGCGATGCAAGTTATTGCCATCGACAATGCTGCTCCGGCCATAACGGCGGCTATTTGCAATCACGATTGTCAAAAGGCATGCTTACGCCGCCATTATGAATACCCTATGCAAATTAGAGGTGCTAAGCAATGGGCAGTGCAAAAAGCTATGAGCAACTATATTGGCAATTTGCCGAAAACCGAACTAAAACATGCACATAAAGTTGCAATAATCGGTGCCGGCCCGGCCGGCATGGGGGCAGCAATTTATCTAAGACGCAATGGTTTAGAGGTGGATGTTTACGACAAAAAAGGTCAACCTTTTGGTATAGTACAACATATTATCCCCGATTTTAGGATTAATCAAAGTTTAATCGATTTAGATACTATGCTAGCCGAAGCAACCGGCGTAAATTTTTATTTCAATACGGAAATTAAGGATATCGCCAGCCTTAAAGCCGACTATAACTATATAATCATAGCTATAGGCGCCTGGGGCAATTGTCGTGATATTTTGGCCGAAAACAACAACAAATTGATGCAGCCGCTTGATTTTTTAGGCAAGCTAAAAAGTGGCCATCAATTGGACTTAGGCGCTAAAATTGCAATTATCGGTGGCGGTAATGTAGCCATGGATTGCGCCCGCGCCGCTAAGAAATTGGCTAATAAGCCGGAGGTTAGCATTATCTATCGCCGCACTATTCCCCTAATGCCGGCCGATAGCGAGGAAATTATCGCCGCCAAAAAGGAAGATATTATTTTTGAAGAATTGCTAGCCCCCATCGCTTATGATGGCCAAAAATTGCAATGTCAAAAAATGCGTCTTGGCGCAATGGGTGCAGATGGCCGCCCCAAAATCGAGGCTGATGAACAAACAATGGAATTCAGCTTTGATACCGTAATTAATGCCACCGGCATGACTGTCGATTATCAGCTACTTACAGATAATGGCCTGCTAGACAGTAGCACAAATTATCCACAAACAGATGAAAACAATTGTGTAGCTAAGCAGGTTTATCTAATTGGCGACTGTTTGCAAGGCCCTTCTACCATTGTATCCGCCTTGGCCGATGCCAAAAAAGTTGCCAAGCATATTTTAGCGGATTGTGGCCTTGAGCACGACTTTATCAAAATTAGCTATCAAGCAAGCCCGGAGCTATTATCCGACAAAAAAGGTGTACTTAAACAAGCAGATAGTAATTTTGATGATGGTCATCGCTGCCTAGGTTGCGATAAGGTTTGCCAAATTTGTGTGGATGTATGCCCAAACAGGGCTAATATAGCCTTGGAGCTGCCCGGATTTGCGCGCGAAAGCCAAATTATTCATATTGATCAATTATGCAATGAATGTGGCAATTGTGCCGTGTTTTGCCCTTATGATGGCCGCCCCTACCAGGACAAATTCACTATTTTTGCTACCGAAGATGATTTGCTTAATTCAACTAATTTTGGCTTTATTAAAGATAAGCAAATTACCGGCCATTATTTGATGCGCCTAAGAGATGAAAGCATTGAGCATTTATGCTTGCGCGATGCCAAATTAACGGCCGATTATTGGGCTATCATTCAAGAAATCGAACAAAATTATCCATATTTAATAGGGTAGGTAAAGCGATGAAAATCAATAATATTGAGCATGAATTTAAAACGGATAAAAACCTCCTAGATTTTTTACGTGATGATTTAGGCATAATTTCCTTAAAAAACGGTTGTGCCGAGGGTGCTTGCGGCACTTGCATGGTCTTGATTGATAATAAGGCTAAGAAAGCTTGCACTCAAAAATTAAGCCGCTTAAAAAATGCCGATATTCTTACCCTGGAGGGTTTGCCTTTACAAGTTAGAAATATTTTTGCGATGGCTTTTAGTAAATGTGCGGCGGTACAGTGCGGTTTTTGTATACCGGGAATGATTATTAGCGCCTATGCTCTATTATTGGTTAATCCGCTGCCTAGTCAACAGCAAATAAAAAAAGCCTTGCGCGGCAATATTTGCCGCTGCACAGGCTATAAAAAAATTATTGAGGCAGTGGAACTTGCCGCTCAATATTTGGCAATGAAAAAGCCGATATCAGCTTTAGATGAAGATTTTAGTCTTGGAGCAAATCTTCCACGTATTGATGCAGAAAACAAGGCCAATGCAATGTCTATTTATGTTGATGATATTAAGATAGATAATATGCTGCATGCCTCGGCTTTGCGAGCTGCTTATCCGCGAGCTTTAATCAAAAAAATTGATATTTCGGCCGCTATTAAACATCAGGATTGCCGGGCAATTCTACTTAAAAAAGATATCCCCGGCAATCCTAAGATTGGCCATATCGAATCTATTTCCGATTGGGATGTTTTATTGGGCGAAGGCGATACAACTCGTTATCTGGGCGATGCTTTGGCCTTGGTAATTAGCAGTAATAAACACTCCTTGGCTGCGATTAAAGAATTAATAGCGGTAGATTATCAGGTTTTAAAGCCAATTAGCAGCCCAGCCGAAGCCTTGGCTGCCAATGCTCCCAAACTGCATCAAAAGGGTAACCTTTTATGTCAACATTCTTTGCAACGTGGGGATATTGAGCAAGCCTTAGCTAAGGCCGCTTTTGTGGTTGAAAATCATTATTCATTGCCCTTTACCGAACATGCCTTTTTGGAGCCGGAATGTGCTATTGCACAACCCGATGGCGATGATGGTTTATTATTGTTTACGGCCGGGCAAAGCATATATGATGAGCAAAGGGAAATAGCTCGTATGCTGGGCATAAAGCGTGAAAAAATTCGTATTCAGGGTCAAACTGTTGGTGGCGCTTTTGGTGGCAAAGAGGATATGAGCGTGCAGCATCATGCTGCTTTGGCTGCCTGGCATCTGCGCCAACCGGTAAAAGTATTATTGACGCGTCAGGAAAGTATAATTATACATCCCAAACGCCATGCTATGGAAATTGATTGCCTAATTGCCTGCGATCGGGATGGGCGCTTGCTGGCTATCAAGGAAAAAATAGTTGCCGATACAGGAGCTTATGCTTCCCTTGGTGGCCCTGTTTTACAGCGCGCTTGCACTCATGGCGGGGGCCCTTATCATTGTGACAATATCGATATTGAGGGCTTTGCGGTTTATACCAATAACCCACCGGGTGGAGCTTTTCGCGGCTTTGGCGTTAGCCAAATAGCCTATGCTCTGGAGAATAATCTTAATCAATTGGCAGCTCTAGCTGGGATAAGCCCTTGGCAAATTCGCTATATAAATGCCGTTCGTCCCGGAGATTGCCTAGCTAGTGGCCAAGTTGCCGACTCTTCAACGGCTATAATCGAATGCTTAGAGGCGGTTAAAGCAGATTTTGAGCAGGCCAAATATGCAGGTATAGCAGCGGCTTTAAAAAATTGCGGTTTAGGCATGGGCATTATCGATAGCGGTAGGGCACGCTTAATTGTGCAAAATGGGCAAGTGCATATTTATACATCAGCGGCCTGCATTGGCCAGGGTTTGGCTACTGTGCTTAAACAGATTGCCTATCAAGCTTTGCAAATTGAGCCTAATAAAATCATTATCGCCCCACCCGATACGGCTACCAGCCCCGATAGTGGCACGACTACAGCTTCTCGTCAAACGGTATTTAGTGGCGAGGCAACACGTTTAGCTGCGCTTAAGTTAAAAGAAAGATTAGATGATGGCTTAAGTTTGGCCGATTTAGAGGGGCAGGAGTTTTTTGGCGAATATCAGCCGGCTACCGACCCTTTAAGTAGCAGCAAGGCCGAGCCGCTTAATCATGTAGCTTATGGTTATGGTGTACAAATGGTAGAGCTTAATGGACAAGGTGAAGTTGAAAAAGTGATAGCAGCCTATGATGGCGGCCAAATAATTAATCGTTTAGCGGCAGAAGGCCAGATAGAAGGCGGCATTATCATGGGTTTGGGTTATGCTTTAAGCGAGGATTACCCCTTAAAGGATTGCTATCCTCAAGCTAATTTTGGACGCTTAGGCCTACTACGTGCCGACCAAATACCGGCAATGGAAATCCGCTTTGTGCAGGCTAAAGAGCAGACCTCAATGGCTTATGGGGCTAAGGGTTTAGGCGAATTAGCTACAATTCCTGCTGCGCCGGCCTTAAGTGGCGCTTACTATGCTTTTAATCAAAAGCTACACTTAAAATTACCAATTAAAAACATTTAGATATCACGTGGATATTGCAATAAATTGCGGCATAAAAAGATTGTAAGCAGGGCTGCAAAAATATTCCAAATGCTCAATATGGCAATATTTAAATAAATATCACCGAGCATCAATACTGTTGCGGCAAAGGCTAGGGCCAAGCCGGGTAGGCAAAGGGCTATGCCCAGGATGATATTAATAAATATAACTAAAGATCGGCTTTTTCCGACATTAATTCTTAATGATAGAACCGAGCCGCTTAAAAAAATCAAACCAAAACTTACTCTAAATAATACCAATATTAAAATTTGATAAATAGTAATTTGCCAGATAATGCCGATAATACCAAAGGCAATTAGCGCCTCGACAATTATTTTAATTATTGGCTGGCCAAGTATGGACAATAGTTTATCAAATGGTTTAGCAGGGGCTAAGTAAATATAATGTGACTTTAACTCTTTACTGAAATTATTATTCATGCTGGTAAAAATTTGCAAATAAGCGGTAAAGGCTAAAACCGAAATTAGGGAATCAAGCCCCATAAAATAGCTGTAAACTATGGTCATAATCATAAAGATAATCGTGTTTAGGTCGAAAAATAAAAATTTAAGACGCGAAGATTCCTGCAATTGCTTAAAGAAAAAAGCATTTGCTCCTAAACCATGATTCAAGCCGCTTTTATGCTTCTTAGTGGTGTTGCCCAGGTTAAGCTCGCTAATATCCTTGCCTTCGGCTTTGGCCTGCTTTAGCTTTTGGCCTTGCTCGGTTGCAGATAAAACATCTTCGTAAAAGCCGCTACCGGTACTGCTTATTGCCTTAAGCAATATAAAATTACAGATAATAACAGCAGCTATACCGGCAAATCCCCAAAGCAATTGCCCGCTGGCCAAGCAAGTAATTGCAAACTTAATCCAGCCAAAAATTGGCATAAAATTTAAAATAGGTTGATTGGCAGCAGCAATTAAGGTATTGATATTAAAAACTAAATCTATTAAAATCGGTCGGGCTAATAATATTAAAAACACCGCCATAAAAGCGTAAAATAATATATATATTGTTTTACGCTTTTTAGGATTGATACGCATGCTATAAATGGCCATCGCAGCTAGGGTGCCGCTAAAATAGGCAAGCGCATAACCTAAAACGATTAGCAAAAAATAGGGTAAATCAATATTATAGCGCGGCCCAATCCAATTATATTGCAAAATCAAAATTAAGGCTAGCCACAAAGATAAGGCGCTTTGCTTTATCATGCCGTATACCAGCACATTTATTGGTTTAAGCGGGGCAGTAAAAAGCAAATGTATATCGGCCATATTAAATAAGGTGGCGCCTTTACTAAAACCATTATAGGCCGGCATTAAAAACGAAAACATATAAAAAGCCAGCACAAGAGCCATAAATTCATCATTCGAGGCTACCGCTAGGCTGCTGTTGCCATGGTTAATACTATTGGAAATGGTAGAAAACAATATCAAGGCCGCAGATATTATTATTAAAAATAATTTTGCCGGCTTATTTTTTAAATCAAGCAGAATATTTTTAAATTGTCTAAGCAGCAGGTAAAGTAGGGGGCTCATTCTTTTCCCCCTTCTTGATCGCCTTCGGTAATGGCAAAAAACAAATCTTCTAAGCTTTGGCTGGCAGCATCTTCTTGCTGATGATAGCGGCTGGCGGCAAAGCGGCCATGTTGCATAATATGGGCAATATCCCAGCTGTTTTCGACGCTATTTAGCAAATGCGTGCTAATAAGTAAGGATGCGCCATCAGCTTTAAATTCATTAAATAGTAGCTTTAGCTCTTTAATGGCATGAGGATCGAGGCCAACCATTGGTTCATCAAATATCAAGTTTTTGGGACGAGGTAATACTGCGCAAATAATGCTAAGTTTTTGTTTCATCCCTTTGGATAATTCTTTGCCTAGATGATCGCCCTTTATTGTTAATTCAAAACGCTCTAAAAGCTGATTGCCATAATTTTGCCAATCTTTTAGGCCATAGGCACGGGCAATAAACTCTAAATGTTCGTTTACGGTTAGCAAATCGTAAATATTGGGAATTTCCGGGATATAGCCCAAATTGCGCTTAGCCTCCAGGCTATTATAATTTAAATTATCGATTGCTATGCTGCCCTCAAAACGCAAAAGGCCGCAAATGCATTTAATGATAGTAGATTTTCCGGCGCCATTTGGCCCTAAAAGCACAGCTATCTGTCCATTTTCTACAGTAAAGCTGATATCATCATTGGCCAGCAGGCCGCCTTTATAACTTTTGCTTACATTTTCTATTTTAAGCATAATTTCTCCTTAAGGGGTTATAGTTTGGCTTTTAATGCATAGAATAAGCTATGAAAGGGGGGTATTATGCCTTATTTTTTATTGCTTATGCTATGCCTAATTTTAAGTGCTTGCACTAATCAAATACCCACAATTGATACGGAAAACACAACCAAAAAAACGGAACAAAATATATACTATAATGATTATTTGGGATTAAACATAACTATCCCCGAGGGCTGGCAAATTAATATGCTTAGTGATAATTTAAGCAGTGAGCCAACCGGCCAAACATATCAACCCGGGCGTTTAGAACTGCTTGATATCAGCAATAATCAGCCCGAGCATAGTTTAGATCATATTCGTTTTTATGCTTATGCCGAGATTTTTCCCGAGCAAGTGGATATCAATAGTTATATCGACATTTTTAGACAATATTTAAGTGGTGAAAATTGCCAAATCATTAAAGAAGAGGATATTTCGCTTTTGCGAAAAGATGCCCGTCGGCTGATTACAAACATAGAGTTAAGTGAACAGGATTTGTATTATCATGAAGAATACTATATTTTAGCGATTAAAGAGGCAGTATTGGTTTTTTATCTTAATTATTGGCCGGATAAAGAGGGAGCAGCATTTGAAGCCCAAAAGATTTTTGATTATCTGGAATTTAACATTTAAACATAAATATTGTATATTTATGACAAATGTGATATACTAATCATATACTGATAATTATGCCTGCTTAAAGCAACCGAACTAATACAAGGATGTGTTGGTGATGATTAATAATGGATTATTAAACGAAAACACCTATTTAAATCAACTTTTTAGCCAAAACATGGCAGCCATTTGCCAAAATCCTTATATTTTTGCCCAGCCGCCCGGCCCCAATGACCAGGCCGTGCTTTTGGGTTTGCATGGCTTTTTGATTGCCCTTATATTGCAAAAGCCGGATACCGCAAGGGGTATCTGGCTTAATTATCTTGACCAATATCAGCAAAATTTTAGCTTAAGCGAGCAAGTTGCTTTTTTAAAAAATTGCCAAAAATATTATACGGTATTTAGAACTATTGCCACTCATGCCCAGCTAAACGGCAAGATTTTATTGCAAATTCATCAGATTTTAGCCGATCATACTATTGATTTAATGACCGCAAACAGGGGGGCAAATGCCCAAAAAGCCATGCTTAAGCATATTGGCGATTTTGATCAAATTATTCAAATGCCGCTGCCCGAGCCGCCTTTAATTGAGCTTGAAGATAATCCCGATTAAGCTAAAAATTAGATAAATTAGCGCCTGATGCAATACATAAATGAGTAAGGCATGACGGCCTGTTTTTTGCAAAAAGCCTGCTATCGCTCCGCTACCATGATTGGGAAAATGGCTCTTTTTTTGCTTATATAAAGAATAGGACCAAGCGCTACCCAGCAAAAAGTAGCCTACCCAGGGCAAAAGCGGATAATAATCGGCCGAATAACCATTGGAATTTAGGCCGATAATATAGGCCGCCAAATTGGTGCCCGGCAGGGGGTTAAAATAAAAATAGGCACCCAAAGCAATTAAAATTATACCGCCAATTAAGGCGGTTTTTTGCTTGGGCTGCGGCAGTATTTGATGTATCAATACACAAAAGGCCAGCATATGTAGCACGCCAAAACGAATAGTATAGAAGTTTTGATAATTAAACAGCCAATCCATGCTGCTGGTAACAATGGTAATGCCCATTGCCACCGCCAGAATTTTTAGGCCACGCTTAAAATTAGAGCGTGAAAAAGAAAGGCTAATGCCGCATAAAATAATAAAACTAAGCACAATAAACATCCTAAAACAGGCACGAAAAAGCGACGGCCAATAAACTTGCCCACCAAAATAGCAAAGCTCGTATAAAAAACCACTGCCGCCATCACTAAACCATTGCGGATAAAAAATAAAACCGCTGCTATACATCAAATGGTCAAAAACCATGCAAAGCACTACAAAGCCGCGCAGGGCATCAATTTCCCAAATTCTTTGTTTTTTAATTTCCGCCATAATGCTCCTTAATCAATAAGATTTTGGCAACTCTAAAATATAGAGCAGCAAGGATTACTGCCCTAAGCTACAGGCTTAAATCTAGCATTAAGGGTAAACAGGCTGCTAAACAAACAGATTACTCAATTTCCGGGCTGGTGGATGGCGCCATAGGGATGCCATGCTCAAGCGGAATATCGCCCAGCAGCGCTTGGCCATCGGGTACCGGCAGCCCATTTTGGGTATACATTTTATAAGGGTGCAAAGGCTCGGGGTTGATGGCAGCCATTTGGGTGTCTACCTCGTAGCTTTCATCGGGGCGCACCTTGCGGCCGGCCACAATTAGGCGCATATTATCGGCCTCATAAGTGCAAACCGTTAGCAAAAGCAATTGATCATCGGCCACAATATCAACCGGAATATCATAGATAGAACGGGTTTGCATTTGACCAACATGATTCATAAAGGCCTGCTCATCGGCAAAATTAGAATTGGGATAATAATAAAAATGCTCATCACTATAATTGCCGGCCATATAAAATACCGAAAAGATTTTGTAAACACCCGGATCATAAATAGTATCAAATTTAATTAGGGGATGCTCTTGATAAAAGGCCAAATCCTTATAATCATGCAAATCGGTAAACATGCTGCCATTGCCTTGGTAGTGGGCATATATCGATAAACTTTGATTATTCTCGATTAAATCGGCGCCCATATCCAAAAAGGGCGTGCCGGCCGACGAATAGCTTTTGTCAAAAGCATGATTAAGATAAAAGGCATTATCAATGCCGGCCGTAACCGGATAATCGATATCGGTATCGGGAATTCTAACCCAGCCTAAAAAATCATTGTTTTGGGCATATAAATCCTCGTAAATGGGCTGAATTTGATACTGCGGCTCGGGCTCGGGCAAAGGATCGGGCGCAGGTAAAGGCGTAATTTCGACAATGGGCTCCGGCATGGGCTCGGGAGTGGTTTCGGCTGCTTGCTCGGCTTCGCCACCACAGGCGCTTAACATTAAAGCGATTAGGGCTAGAAGAATAGCTAGTTTTTTCATTTTGATATCCTTTCAGGTACTGACGATGCTACTCCTTCTATTATACCAAATTTAGGGATGCTTAGGCAAGTGTTTTAACAAAAATAAGGCATCTTTTTCGGTGCTGGCCCAGGATGTTACCAAGCGCACACAGCGCTTATCCGCATCGGGCAGCGGTTGCGGCTCGGCGCCAAAATCTTCGGTTAACATTTTAGCTATATTAGCCGGGCAAATTACAAAAAGCTGATTGGTAGGCGAATCCGTCAAAAAAGGATAACCTTTTTGAGCAATACCTTCTTGAAGGATAGCAGCAATATGATTGGCCTGTTTGGCATTTTGCCAGTATAAATCATCACTGAATAAGGCTTTGAATTGCAAACCCAAAAGACGGCCTTTGGCCAGCATAGCACCCCTTTGTTTAATATGATAATCAATATCTTGATAAAAGCATTTATCTTTCATGATTAATGCTTCGCCGAATAAGGCGCCGTTTTTGGTGCCGCCAATGCTAAAAGCATCGCTAAGATTGGCGATATCAGAAAGGCTTAAATCATTATCGGCGCAGGTTAAGGCCGAGGCCAAGCGAGCGCCATCAATATAAAGCAGCAAATTATGAATTTGGCAAATTTGATATATGGCGCTTAATTCATCCTTAGTGTAAATTGTCCCTAATTCTGTAGAATTTGATATATAAACCAAGCGTGGTTTAACCATATGATGATTATCATGCTCTGCTAAAATGCTCAAAATTTGTGCGGTCTTAAGCTTGCCATCGGCGCTATGGGCTAAAAGAATTTTATGGCCGCAAGCCTCGATTGCACCGGTTTCATGAGTGCTGATATGGGCGGTATCTGCGGCAACTACAGCCTCATGCGAGCGCAAAGCCGCAGCTAGCGCTATTAAATTTGTTTGTGTTCCACCGGGAATAAAGCGTATATGCAAATTGGGTACATTAATTTGCGCCAAAATTAATTGCTTGGCTTGGGCGCAGTAATCATCTTCGCCATAGCCTACGCTTTGCTCTAAATTGGTATTGATTAAGGCCTCTAAAACCGCAGGATGAGCCCCCTCAGAATAATCATTGCGAAATAATGGCATATTTATCCCCTTTTCTGATTTTATATAGCTAATATTATTGGCTTAATTAAAGCTTTTTCCTGCCTTTAAGGCCTTTTTTGTGAGAAAAAGGGGCTATCGCAAATATAACTATTTGTGACAGCCCCTTTTAGAATCTTAATTTAGATACTAACCTACAGCTAGAACATAAGATGAACAATCGGTGCAGCAATGATCATGCTAAGCACAACTCGCTCGAACCAAACTATCACCAAATCCTTAACGCTAACCGGGATATCGGTGGACAAAATGCAAGGAATCGAGGCCGAGAAGAATAAAATCTCGGAAATACAGATAATAGCAGTTAAAAAGCGTGCTTCAAAAGCAGCATCAACCATTAAAAGTGCAGGTACATACATGTCGGCAATATTGATTGCAACACCTTTGGCAAAAAGCATCGTATCGGGAATTTGCAATAAGGCGGCCAGCGGATAGAATATATAACCCAAGAAATCAAATACCGGCGAATGATAGGCCAGCAAAAGAGCGATAACACCAATCGACATAATATTGGGCGCGATATTCATCGCCAATCTAATTCCGTCCTTCATATTGGTCATTACCGAATTAGGCAAGGTGGGGGCTTTATCCAAAGCTGCCATTGCATGACCCCAGCCCCGTGTAAACGAAACCTTTTCATTGGCCTCTTGCGACCATTCCATATCATTATAGCAGGTATTAGGCTTTTTAGATAAAGGATAAATGCGGGTAGTAATTGCTGTAACCGCAAAGGTTACAAATAAAGTAATCCAGAAAAAATGATTCCAATACGGCATTAAATCCAAAGCGCCGGCCACGATAATCATAAAAGTAGCCGAAACGGTAGAGAAGCCGGTAGCAATAATGCTGGCTTCTTTAATTGTGTATTTGCCCTGCTTAAAGATGCCATTGGTAACCATTAAAGCCAAAGAATAACTGCCCACAAAAGAGGCCACCGCATCAATGGCCGAGCGGCCGGGGGTGCGGAATAAAGGGCGCATAATCGGGCGCATAAAATGACCGATAAATTCCATTAAACCAAAGCTAACTAAAAAGGCTAAAAACACCGAGCCAACGGGCACAATAGCAGCTACAGGCACAACTACAATATTAAAAACATAAGGCATCATATCGGGTGCCAGTAAAATTGCCGGGCCAAAATCAAAAACTACCATATAAACAAAAAGTACGCCCAGCAAACCTAAAAAAGAGAAAATTTTTGTTACTAAAGTTTTGTTCCAAGACTTATTAAAAAAAGGATAAAGGCCACCTAAAGTTACAATAATCGTGCCGTAAACGGGAATAAAATAAGGCAAGCTGCGAATATAAGTAACAATATGGTCGATGGGAATAGTTGTTTTTTCGCCAATTGTAATTTGGATAAAAAACATAAAAATACCAATTAAACTGTAAAGCAAAAAAATGACAGACTTTTTAGCAGTTGTAGAACCCTCCATTGTAAAACCTCCTTAAAATTTTTTAATTACTTTACTATTGTACCTTGCTAATCGTCGAAAATGTGTCGAATTTTATCAATTTTAGCCAAAAATAAGTTAAAATTCAAAATTTTGCTTTAGTTTTTATTGCAATTTTCAATAATGATGATATACTATATTCTATAGTAGATAGCATTAAATATCTATAAAGGAGCTTAGAATGAGAAAAATAATTGCTTATATAGCCATGAGTTTAGATGGCTATATTGCCGCCGAAAATGGAGCAGTAGATTGGTTAGGGGGCGACGATAGCAGCCCTAATGCTGCCGGAAGCTATGAGCATTTTTATGATGGCATCGATACTGTTATTTTAGGTTATAGCACTTATCATCAAATAGTTAATGAATTAGCGCCGGATAATTGGCCATATCAGGGCAAGCAAAGCTATGTGCTTACCCATAAAAAAATTACTGATACCCCCGAAATCAACTTTACCGATATGGATATTTTGCAATTATCTGATAGCCTTAAGCAGGCAGAAGGTAAAAATATTTGGATTTGCGGCGGGGCAAATATCATTAATCAATTCCATAATTTAGGCTTGATTGACGAATATCAAATTAGCATAATTCCGACGATTTTAGGTAAAGGAATTAGACTTTTTGAAGAGAATAATCTTAATCTTAAATTAAAATTGCTTAATACCATAAATTATAATGGCATTGTTGATTTGGTTTATAGCCGCAGGTAAAGACTTT
Source organism: uncultured Peptococcaceae bacterium (assembly GCA_964372025.1). Classification (GTDB taxonomy): domain Bacteria; phylum Bacillota; class Dehalobacteriia; order UBA4068; family UBA4068; genus CAYJBP01. The sequence goes on from CAYJPF010000010.1 coordinate 21,561, forward strand.
AATAGTAAAAATTAAGGAGCATCTAATGCCCAATTATCAAGAAGAAAATCCCTTTTTAGCCGGGCCAATTTTGCCGGCTTTAATTAAGTTTGCCATCCCCATTTTTTTGGCCACTGTTTTGCAGGCTATGTATTCGGCTGTGGATTTATGGGTGGTGGGGCGCTTTTTGGGGCCGGCCGATATCTCGGCGGTGGCAACAGGCAGCATGGTTGTACATACCATTACCCTAACAATCATAGGCCTAAGCATGGGTTCTACCATTTATATCGGCCATAAATACGGTGCAAAAGATTTTACGGCTGCAGCCAATATTATCGGTAATACCTTTTGGATATTTGCTATTTTAAGTGTAATTTTTAGTGCACTTATTGTGCTGGGCGCGCCAACTATCGGCATTTGGGTAAATGCGCCCCCCGAGGCCTTAGCGAAAACCACAGCCTATATCCGAATTTGCGGTGGCGGTATTGTTTTTATCAGCGCTTATAATGTAATCAGCGCCTTGTTCAGGGGTTTAGGCAATTCTAAATACCCTTTGCTTTTTGTTTTTATCGCCTCGCTGGCCAATATTATTGGTGATTTGCTCTTGGTTGCTGTTTTTAAAATGGATTCATCCGGCACCGCAATTGCTACTGTTATTGCCCAGGCTTTAAGCGTGCTTTTGTCATTAGCTTTAATCAAAAAAAAAGGCTTTTCCTTCCCTGTTAATCGCGACAATTTCCGTATCCAAATGTCCACTATTAAGCATATTTTAAAACTGGGCATGCCGCTGGCTTTACAAAACCTATGTAATGGCATTTCGTTTACGATTATTATTGCTATTGTTAATACTTTGGGCATTATTGCCTCGGCCGGGATGGGAGTTAGCGAGCGAATTTTTAATTTTATGTATATGATACCATCGGCTGTAGCCCCTGCTATAGCTGCTTTTACTGCTCAAAATATTGGCGCCAAGCAGCATATACGCGCTAAGGATTGCTTTAAGCTTAGCTTAAAAGGCTCAACAATTACAGGGCTTGCAATTTTTGGGCTTGTGTTTTTTCAAGGTAGCAGTTTAGCTGCTATTTTCACTGATGATCCGCAAGTTGTTATCGCTGCCAGCGATTTTTTAAGGGCAACTGCCTTTGAATGCTTGTTTATATCATTTGCCTATTGCTTTTTAGGCTATTATAATGGGATTGGCCTCTCGTCATTTGTGATGATTCAGGGTTTGGTTGCCACCTTTATTGTGCGCATTCCCCTTGCCTATCTGGCCAGCATTCGGCCACAGCCATCGATGTTTGAATTTGGCTTATCAGCTGCTATAGCAGCCTTATGCACCTTATTATTCTATATTGCATTTTATATTTTTGGTAAAAAGCAAATTCAAAATAAAATCGAAAGCTTTGCGGATTAATAAATTATAGAGGTATAAAAATGACCACAATTAAGGACAATAATCCATTTTTGGCAGGCCCCATATTGCCGGCGATGATTAAGTTTGGTTTTCCTATTTTTTTGGCTACTGTTTTACAGGCCATGTATACGGCGGTGGATTTATGGGTAGTGGGCCGCTTTTTGGGTGCGCCTGATATTTCGGCGGTGGCCACCGGCAGCATGGTAATTTTAACCATTACCCTGGGTATTATGGGTTTAAGCATGGGGTCTAGCATATATTTAGGCCAAAGATATGGTGCCGAGGATTATAAAACGGCAGCCGATATTATTGGCAATAGTCTTTGGATTTTTGCCACTATAAGCCTACTGGCTACAATTTTTATAGTAGCCGCTGCACCCAAAATTAGCGAGCTGGTTAATGCCCCGCCCGAGGCTTTGCATAAAACTATCAATTATATTCAAATTTGCGGTGGTGGCATAATTTTTATTACTGCCTACAATGCAATCAGCGCCTTATTCAGGGGTTTAGGCAATTCCAAATATCCATTGCTTTTTGTATTTATCGCCTCGATGACCAATATTGTTGGCGATTTGCTTTTGGTTGGCGTATTTAAAATGGATTCTGCCGGTACGGCTATCGCTACGGTTTTTGCCCAGGCCTTTAGTGTGTTTTTATCATTACTGCTGATTAAAAAGAAGGGCTTTTCTTTCCCTGTTTTTAGGCAAAATTTTAGGATTAAATGGCCGGTAATCAGGCAAATTCTTAAATTAGGTTCGCCCCTTGCTTTTCAAAGCCTATGTAATGGTATGTCTTTTACGATTATAGCCGGCATTATCAACTCAATGGGCATAGTAGCCTCGGCCGGAGTAGGGGTGGCCGATCGTATTTTTAATTTTATCTTTATGCTGCCGGCCACATTTTCGGCCTCGATTGCCGCTTTTGTGGCGCAAAATATTGGTGCTGCCCAATTTTTGCGAGCCAAAGAATGTTTAGGATTAAGTTTAAAAATATCCTTCTTTTCGGGCATGATTATTTTTTTGGTAAGCTTCTTTTTCGGCGATATTTTAGCCTCGTTTTTTACAAGTGATCAAGCCGTAATTGTGGCGGCTCATGATTTTTTAAAAGCTATCGGTCTGGAGCTGTTTTTTGTTTCCTTTACCTATTGCTTTTTAGGATATTTTAATGGCATTGGTTTTTCTACCTTTGTGATGATTCAAGGTTTGGCCTGCACCTTTTTGGTGCGTATTCCCTTTGCCTTTTTGGTAAGCATAAGCGCAGAGCCAACTATGTTTAAGGTGGGTTTGTCGGCCACAGTATCCTCCTTTTGCTCATTATTGATTTATCTGGCTTATTATCATTTTGGCAAAAAAAGAATTGCCCTTAAGGTAGAGGGCAATTGCTGATACTAATAGTTGATTTTTATGGACATTATTTTATGCTCGTGCTTAGCCACCAGGTACCAAATCTGAACCCATTTTTAGGTCAATTTGCCGACCCCATACGGGCTTGCCAGCTCTTGACATAGCACCACTATGACGGCGAGCTGCCGCGCCCGTCTGCGGTACGGCAAATTGGCCTAAAAACGCTTCGCGCCCCAGAGAAAATTAGGGCGAGCTAAGCAAGGCACGACGACGCAGCTGTACTTAAACGTACTGCAAGGAGGAGAAACGCAGCATAGCCCGCCCTAATTTTTTCTGGGGTGGGTTCGGATTTGGCACCTGGTGGCCAAGCTATTATCATAAACATGCTTAACCGATAAGTCATATTTTTTGGCCAAAATTTTGGCGGCCTCTTTGCGGGAATTGCCCTGCTCAATTAGCATACTTAGCTCGCTGTTAATCAAATCAATACTCGGTGGCTCTATGTTTTGCGGCTGGGCTTTTTCGATGATAATTACAAATTCGCCCTTAGGTTCATGCTCTAAAAAGTAGCTGTTTAGTTCGGCTAAACTGCCTCGCAAAACTTGCTCGTATAGTTTAGTAAGCTCGCGCGCCAAAGCCGCCTGACGATCATGACCAAAAACATCCATCATATCGGACAAGGTTGTTTTAAGGCGATATGGGCTTTCATAAAAAATCATGGTTTTATCTTGTGCCGCTAAAGCTTGTAATTGAGCAAGGCGGCTATTTTTTTTGCGCTCGATAAAGCCCTCAAAACTAAAGCGGGATGTATCCAGCCCACTAAGAACAAGCCCTGTTAAGGCCGCATTTGCTCCGGGAATAACCGTAATTTCGATATCATTATCGATAGCCTGCCTAATCAAATCTGCCCCGGGGTCGCTAATAGCCGGCAAGCCGGCATCGCTAATTAAGGCTATATTTTGGCCGCTTTTTAGAGTATCTAAAATTTGCTGATTACGGCTGTTCTTATTATGCTCATAGTAACTAATCATCGGTTTTTTGATGCCTAATGCCTGCAAAAGACGGCCACTTAGCCTGGTATCTTCGGCGGCAACCAAATCTACCTCGCCCAAAACTTTAATTGCCCTTAAGGTGATATCCTCCATATTGCCGATTGGCGTTGCCACAATATATAATTTACCGTTCATATACTACCTCGTTATTTCCGTTATAAATAGCCGACATTTCCTGACCATAATCACCATTATCTTGATAAATAATTAAAGGCGGCAAAATTTGGCTTTGGCAATTGCCGCCTTTTTGTGCTAATACTAAAAACAAGTTAGCATCTTGCTCGGGCTTTGGCTGAATAAAACGCAATAATTTTACTCTAAGCTTGGCCTGATGCAGGGCATAAATGATATCATTAAAGCGGCTGGCTCGATGAATAAAGGCCAAATGACCACCTGTTTTTAATACATCGGCTGCCGATTGCATAATTTGCATTGCCGATGCATAAACTTCGCTGCGGGCGGCTAAGAATAAGGCATCATTATTTTGCTTGCCGCAGCCATTAGCATAATATGGGGGATTTGTTACAACTAAATCAAACTGTGCTTTACCATAAATATCAGCGGCCATCAACAAATCATTTTGCTTAATATTAATTTGCTTATCCAGCTTATTTAGGCTAATATTACGCTGAGCCAAAGCGGCCATTGGGGGCATAATCTCGATAGCATCAATTTGGCAGCTGGGTTCTCTATTGGCTAGTAGTATTGATATAATGCCACTGCCAGTGCCAAATTCAAGAATTTTTTGTTTAGGCTTAAGCGGGCAAAAATCGGCTAGGATTATGGCATCGCAGGCAAAGCAAGGCGCAGCCGGGTTTTGGATAATCCTTAACCCGCTGCGCCCTAAATCATCTATGCGTTCATTTACATTTAACTTATCATTCATAAAAAATTGTCCTAAAATATCTAGTTATTGCCATGCAATAAGGATAAACAAAACAAGCAATCTTCTTCGCGGCTTTCGGCAAAATGAGCATGGCAAACATGAAAGCTATCATTGTATAATTGATGCAAAGCATTAAGGCCGCCTTTATCCAATTCCAGCTTCATTCTATCCTCTTGCAAACTGCGGTTTTGCTCCTCTAAATGGGCTATGCGGGTAGTTAATTCCTGAGCATCATCCAGCACTTCGCGCAATCGCAATTGCAAATCTTGCATTTCCTGGTATAGGCTCATAATTATTCCTCATCAAGTATTAAATCTTCCAAATCCTGGTCATCATTATTGTATAAATCATCATCATTTTGTTTTTTATTTTTTTTGCGCTTAGGGCAATTATCCGAATCAAAATCTTCGTATTTCAGACAACACATTAAGCGTCCGCAAACACCGGATATTTTTGACAAATTCAATGACAAATTCTGCTTTTTGGCCATTTTAATCGAAACCGGCTGAAATTCGCTTAAAACGCAGTGACAGCATAATTCGCGGCCGCAGGTACCCAGGCCGCCAATAATTTTAGCTTCATCACGCACCCCTATTTGCCTAAGTTCGATTCTGGTTCTAAATATAGAGGCTAAATCTTTTACCAATTCCCTAAAATCGATGCGGCCATCGGCTGTAAAATAAAATATAATTTTACTTACATCAAATGCAAATGAAACATCAATCAATTTAATTGGCAACTTATGCTGCTCTATTTTTTTGCGGCAAATCTCAAAAGCTTCTTTTTCGGCCTTTTGATTGGCTGCCAAAGTTTGCAAATCTTCGCCTGTAGCTAGGCGTATAACATCTTTTAAGGGATTGCTTAATTCCTTTTGATTTATTTCCTTTTCGGCTATGGCCACATAGCCTAATTCCATGCCACGATTAGATTCAACTATTACAGTATCATTAACTTTTAGTGACAAGTCTTTAGGATTAAAATAATAGATTTTGCCATTTTTTTTAAAGCGTATGCCAACAATTTTTATCATATATCCTCCTTAAAAGACAAAATTGCTAATTTAGCGCAATTTTTTGAGGCTGCAATTATTGCTAAGGCCGGGCACGCGCCCTCTTTTGGCAATATCTTGGCCATTAACTTGCTTAATATCCATAGTCATATCTATGGGTTTAGCTCCCGATATATAGCTGCCCACCCCAAAAGCTTCGGCGCCTGCTTGATATAATAACTGCAAACGCTCGGGGTTTAGGCCGCCGGAAACAAAAATCTTAACATCATTAAAGCCGGCCAAATCCAAGCGAGCCCTAATTTCGCTGACCAGTTCACCGGTAACTCCGCCCCGCTCGCTGGGCGTATCAAGACGAACACCAGCTAAATGGCCTTCCATCGCCTTGGCTAAGCGCAAGCTTTCTTCGGCTTCGTCTTTAAAAGTATCCACCAAAATTACCCTGGCCGAGCTGGCCGGCAAGCATTGATCATAAGCGATAGCTGCCTTTAAAGTATCCCCGGCAATTAAGAATAGGGCATGCGGAGCAGTGCCCATCGGCTCAAAACCGGCAAGCTTAGCACCTAAAATGCAGCTAGAGGCGTTAACACCCCCTATTAAAGCAGCCCGTTCCATTACTGGGGCAATGGCCGGGTGAACATGGCGCGCGCCAAAAACGGTAACCGGGCAATTGTTAGCGGCGGCCTTGATTTCGGCGGCAGCAGTTGCCCAGCCGCTGGACGAGGCCAAAAAGCCTAAAAGCGGCGTTTCCATAGCGCCAAACTGATGATATGGCCCTTTAATGCGCATAATAGTTTGTTTAGGGGCAAAACTTTGCCCTTCTTCAAGGCCGTATATCTCCAGGTTTTCGGCATGTTCAAATAAAGCTAAGGCTTCGTCCATGCCTGCTAAAACGCCATGTTTGCGAGCAAAAACTTCGGCTACAACTTCGCTTTCTTCAAGCTGCATATGCTTCAAAATCTCGAGGGTTTTGATAAAATAAATATCGGTGGTAGCACCGCTTAAAATTTCCTCATGGGTGGCCGAAAAAAGTTTGCGCCCCTTATCAACCTGCAAGGCGGCCACATCGGCCAAGCTTTTTATAGTATTAACCATTTACTTCATCCTTTATTAATTTGATCGCCAATTGATATTAATTCCTTATTTTAGGTGCAATTTCCTTTATTTAAGATATAAATTTTGATAAATTTGATAATTTTGCAAAACATTTTCCACATAATGACGCGTTTCGGCAAAGGGGATAGCCGCGATATTTTCGGCATCGCCTTGCCAAATCCCCTGCTCTACCCAGCTATTAATATTGCCTTGCCCAGCATTATAGGCCGCCAAAGTTAAATAAATATTTTGATGATAATATTCATAAAGCCAAGCTATATACCATGATCCCATATTGATATTTAGCTGTTCTTCAAAAATTTGATCTTCCTCAAAAGGCCAACTGTTCATATCGCAAATCCATTGGGCGGTTTTAGGCATAATTTGCATCAAACCGCAAGCTCCAGCCACAGATACCGCCTCGGAATCAAAGCTGCTTTCCTCCTTGATAATCGCTAAGATTAGGTATTTGTCCAGGTTATACTCTTTAGCAGCCTGATCGACCAAGTTTTGATAGTTTAAAGGATAAAACTGCTCAGTTATGCGTGCCTTATTAAGATAAATAACCAGCAATAGCAGGGATATTAGTAAAAAAATTTTGGTTTTTGGCATCTTTTTAAATAAGAAGTTAATCAACTCCAATCTTTAAGGCTAAAGCATTTTTTACTTTAGACTGCAAATCCTGATAATCACCATCATTGATAATGATTATATCGGCTAAAAAGTCCTTGTTTGGTGACGTTTTTTGGCTGGCCAACCTGGCCTTTGCTTGCTCCAAGCTTAGCTTATCCCGCTGGCTTAATCTTTGATAAATTAGCTCGGGGGCGGCCTTGATTAGCCAAATTTGGTCAACGATATCATGATGATTGCTATCCAGCAAAAGCGCAGCTTCGTAAACAATTAGTTCTTTATTTTGCTGCTGATACTCACTAATTTGCTTTTGGGCTTTAGCCCTGATTAAAGGGTGTAATATTTGATTTAGTTTATGGCGTGCTTGCTGATCTTTAAAAATCAAAGCCCCTAATTCTTTACGTAAAAGTTGGCCTTTTGTGTCGAAATACTTTTCGCCAAAATTGGCCTTAATTAAGCTTGCACCTTCGCTATTGGGCTCTACCACTTGGCGGGCAATTTGGTCGGCATCGATAATTACCGCCCCCAATTCGGCCAAAATTTGGCAAACCAGGCTTTTGCCGCTGGCAATATGGCCGCAAACCCCGATTATTTTACTCATAATAACCTCATATCCGTAAATTAAAGTTGACATTTTGTACAGTAGCAAGTAGAGCGGCCGCTAATTTTTATTTTGCTTAAGGGCTCGCCACAATTAGAGCAAGGCTGATTATAGCGGCCATAGGCCTGCAAAAAAGGCATATTTTGCCCCTCTTTGCCCTCGCCGTCCACATAATCGCGAAAGGTGGTGCCATTATTGGCAATGGCGCTGCTTAAAACATCACAAATTGCCTTAGCCAAAAGCTGCCATTCCGCTAAATTAACCGAATTAGCCGGCCTTAAGGGATTTATTTTGGCCGCAAAAAGGGCTTCGTCTACATAAATATTACCCAAGCCGGCCACCAGGCTTTGCTCAAGCAGGGCTTGCTTTATGGGAATTGTTTTTTTACGCAGGCTTTGATGATAGTACTGCGGCGTGCAAATTTCATCAAAAGGCTCGGGGCCTAGGCGATGAATACCACTAATATTATCCTGCTCATCGGCCAAAATTAGCCACATACGGCCAAAGCGACGCGTATCTACAAAACGCAATTCATTGCCGTCACTTAAAGTGAAGATTATATGACAATGCTTAGGGCGCGGATAGTCGGGGCTATTATAAAGAAAACGGCCGGTCATCCGCAAATGGCCGATTAAATTGCAGCCGCTTTTGAGCCTAAAAATCAAAAATTTACCCCGGCGGTCGATAGCGCTAATTTGTTGGCCGCATAAAAAGCGGCTAAAAAAATCGGCTTGCGGATAAGCAATAACAGAGGGCTGAAACACCTGCACAGCGGTGATTTTTCGTCCAATTAGCTTGGGGCTTAAAGTTTTACGAACAGTTTCTACTTCCGGTAATTCGGGCATAATTACTCCTAAACTAGATTAGTATTTTATTCATCTGATACCAATTATAGCCCTCTTTTAAATCCACATTTAAAGGGATGCTTAAAGGCAAGGTATTTTCCATCAATTGCTTTACCAGCTGCGGTAGCAGGTCTTTTTCTTCGGCTACCATATTAAAGATTAATTCGTCATGCACTTGCAAAATCATTTTTGATTTTAGATTAAGCTCATTAAATTTATTTTCGATATCAATCATGGCCAACTTGATAATATCGGCAGCGCTGCCTTGAATAGGGGTGTTGATGGCCATTCGCTCGGCAAAGCTGCGAATATTAAAGTTTTTATGCCCCAAATCGGGCAAGGGGCGGCGGCGGTTAAGCATTGTGCTTACATAGCCATTTAGTTTGCCTTGCTCGATAACATTAGCTTGATAGGCCGCTACCTGCGGATATCGCTCGAAATAGCGCTCGATATATTGATGCGCCTGATCGCGGCTAATGCCTAAATCCCTGGCCAGACCATAATCGCTAATACCATAAACAATGCCAAAATTAACGGCCTTAGCCTGGCGCCTAGCCTGAGCATCTACCTGCTCAAGCGGGATATTCAGCACCTCCGAGGCGGTTAAGGCATGAATATCGATGCCCTCCAAAAATGCCTTTTTAAGGCCATCATCGCCGCTAATATCGGCCAGCACCCGCAATTCAATTTGATTATAATCGGCCGCCAGCAATAAATCGCCGGGATTTTCGGCCGAAAATACAGCCCTTATTTTACGCCCCATTTCCTGGCGCACGGGGATATTTTGCAAATTAGGCTCGGCCGAAGAAAGGCGGCCGGTGGCGGTTACGGTTTGCTTAAAGCTGGTGTGGATTTTACCATTAGCGTCGATTAGGGGCTTTAACCCATCGGTATAGGTGGTCTTTAGCTTAAAGCAAGAACGATACTCGGTAATTTGGGCGGCAATTTGATAATCGGCCGCTAAAATTTCTAAAGTTTCGGCATCTGTGGAAAAGCCGGTTTTGGTCTTTTTATGGGGCGGCAATTGTAACTTATCAAATAAAATTTCGGACAATTGCTTGGGCGAATTGATATTAAAGGTAGTTCCTGCTAATTGATAAATCGTTTGCTCATAGCCTTTGGCAGTTTTGTCCAACAATTCAGACATCACCCCTAATTGCTCGGCATCAACCTTAATGCCCTGATGCTCCATTTTAGCCAAGATTAGGCTAAGTGGCAATTCGATATCATGATATAATTTTAAGCTATCTGCCTGCTCTAGGGCTGTATTTTGTTTGGCGCTAATTTGCTCTAAAATTATCGCATAGGCCGCTATGGTTGGGTTATTTGGCAAATGCAAATGATAAATTGCAGCTAGGCCGGCTAGCGGATAATCGCTAAGGCTGGGATTGATAATATATGCAGCTAGCAGGGGGTCGTCTTGCAATCCTGCTAAAGTTGCTTGATTGGCCAAGGCCAAAAGAGCAATATCTTTACTATTATAAATATTTTTTTTGATGGCAGGATTGGCCAAAAGCTGCCAAAACAAATCCGGCAATTGGGGGTTAAGCTTGCTATCAAAAAGGCAAACCTTATTATCACAGGCCAGGGCGATTTGCTGCCAGTTACCTTGCCAAGCAGGGCTTTTAATTTGAGCATACAGGCTAAGGCTTTGCTTTTGCAAGGCTAAATCGGCCATAGCTTGCAGGCTAATTTCCTCGGGCAAAGGGCTTTGGTTTTCGCTAGCAAAAGGTATATCTTCTTCAAAAAGCGGCTGCGCCATAACTATAGGCTTAAGGCCTGATAAAAGCTGCTTTAACTCATAATCTTGATAGATTTGATAAAGTTCGGGCGTTGGCTTGCCGCTATAGCTAAAATCATCCCAGTTTAAATCTAAATCGATATCGCATTTAATTGTGGCTAATTGATAGGAAATAAAAGCTTTGTCTTTATTATCTAACAATTTTTGACGCAACTTTTGGTTGCTAACCTGTTCGATATTGTCGTATATATCTTGCAAGCTGCTAAATTGATCTAAAAGCTTGGCCGCAGTTTTTTCGCCAATGCCGGGCACGCCGCTAATATTATCAGAGCTATCGCCCATCAGGGCTTTTAGGTCTATTAAGCCTTGCGGGCTTAAATTATATTTGGCAAAAATCGCCTCCCGATCATAGCGATCTAAATTAGTAATGCCTTTTTTGGTTAAAAATACGCTAACCTTATCATCCACTAGCTGCAAAATATCGCGATCGCCCGATAAAATTTCCACCTCAAAGCCTGCTAAAGCGCCTTGCTTGGCTAATGTTCCCAATAAATCATCGGCCTCAAAGCCTTGCATTTCCAGCCAAGAAATATGGGCTGCGCTTAAAATTTCTTTAATCGAAGCAAATTGTTCGCGCAATTCCTGCGGCGTTTCCTTACGATGCTGCTTATATTCGGCATCTATTTGATTACGAAAGGTAATGCGAGCTTTATCAAAACAAACCACCATATGGCTTGGCTTGTGTTTAGCTGCGCTTTTGCCAAGCATAGTCATCATGCCATGCAGGGCATTGGTAAACTTGCCTTGGCTATTGCTTAAAATGGGCAAGGCATAAAAGGCACGGTGCAAAAGGCTGCTGCCATCAATTAATAGTAATTTTTTCATATTTACCTCTGTTTTTTGGCTATAATTATTTAAACATAACAAATTTAAGGGCAAATGTCAAGCAATGCCATAGAAATCTAGCGTTTTTAGTTTTAAAAAATAAATAATTATTTAAATTATTTGTTGTAATATTATTGCTAATCATGTTATACTATAATAGGTAAATTAAAATTTTTGAACAAAAAAATATATTAATTTGTGAGGATGCTGCAATGAGTGACCAAAAAAAGCCTAAAATCATGGTTGTTGATGATAATGTAACCAATCTGAGCATTGCTCGTAAGGCTTTAGCTAATGATTATACTGTAGTTTTAATTAAAGATGGCGCGATGGCTTTGGCCGAAATTGCCAATATTAATCCCGATTTAATTCTGCTGGATGTGGAAATGCCGGGCCTTAGCGGCTTTGAAGTTATCGAAAAGCTTAAAAATGGGCTGCCCGAACCATATTGCAATATCCCGGTTATATTTTTAACTGCCAAAGATGATGGCGATAGCGAGTATCATGGCCTTAACCTGGGCGCTATCGATTATGTTATTAAGCCTTTTTCGCCAATTTTGCTTAAAAAAAGGGTGGAATTGCATTTAAAATTGCATAATTACAGTACCAATTTGGAAAATATTGTCCACGAAAAAACGGCAAGCATCAAGGAATTGCAATATGCCATTGTTTTAACTTTATCCGAAATGGTCGAAAAACGGGATAATACCACCGGTGGCCATATTGTGCGCACCAGCCAATATTTAAAGGTATTTTTAAATCATTTGATTGCACAAGCGGCTTATCCCGAGCAGCTAAATGGCATTGATGTGGAATTATATGCCAATGCCTCACAAATGCATGATGTGGGCAAAATCTCTATTTCCGATCAACTTTTGCTAAAAGAAGGCAAATTAACCGATGCGGAATTCGAGCTGATGAAAAAACATACTTCTTTTGGCAGCGATATCATCAAATCGGCCATTCATAATGTACAAGATGTAGCATTTTTAGAGATTGCCGAAGTATTTGCCTCCAGCCATCACGAAAAATGGAATGGCGCCGGCTATCCCTTGGGATTACAAGGCGAGGAGATTCCTTTAGGTGGGCGAATGATGGCAATTGTGGATGCCTATGATGCAATTATCTCGGAGCGCCCTTATAAGCAGGCTAAAACCCATGAGCAAGCCGTTGAAATTATCCAAAAAGATAGTGGCAGCCATTTTGATCCTTATCTTGTTGATTATTTTTTGGCTGTGGCAGATCAATTTAAGCAAATTTCGCAAACCTGCGATTATTTAGAGTCGCTTTAAAAAAGGGGGTGTAGATATGAATTCTGTTAACAATCAACTTACTATAGAGCATTTAACCGAAACAATAGCCATTACCGATATCGGGGTATTTATCTGGAATTTATCTACCGACCATGTAATTTATAGCAAAGAATGGGCACATATTGTTGGCTATGAGCTTAATGAATTGGATGATCATCTTTCTACCTGGGAAAGGATGGTTTTGCCCGAGGATTTGCCTTTGGCCGAAGCGGCTCTTAATAATTATTTATCCGGTAAGGTAGACGCTTATGAAGTTGAGTTTAGAATGGTTAAAAAAGATGGCTCGCTAATTTGGGGCCATGATAAGGGCAAAATAACCGAATATGATGAGCAGGGCAAGCCCTTGATTTTATGCGGGGTTTTGCAAGATATCACCAGCATCAAGCTAACCGAGGAAAAACTGCGCGAAAGCACCAATATTTTAAACCTAGCCACCGAGGCGGCCGAGTTTGGCACCTGGGACTGGGATGTTGTTAATAGCACCATTGCCTATAATGATGAGTATTTAAATATGCTGGGTTATACCCAAGACGAGATAGCAGGCACTTTGGATGAATGGGAAAGCATGAATCACCCCGAAGACTTGCCAATGGTAAGCCAAATGCTTGATGATTTTATTGATGGCAAAATTGCTGTTTATGAATGTGATATCCGCATGTTACATAAAGCCGGCCATTATATATGGACAAAAGATGTGGGCAAGATTATGTCGCGCGATGAAAACGGCAATGTAACCAGGGTAATTGGTGGCCATCTTAATATTGATGATTTAAAAAAATCCCAACATCAATTAAGGCTTACTTTAGAAGAGCTTAATAAACATCAATCCCAGCTAGAGGACGAAATTGCCCAAAGAACCAAGGCCTTAATCGAACAAGATAAGCTGCTTTTAACAGTTAATGATATTTCGCGCAAGCTTTTAACCTTAACCGATCAACAAAGTTTTGACGACACCCTACTAGATTGCTTAGAAAGCCTAGCTAGCGCCTATAATATGACCGAAATTAATCTTTCGCGTTTTGCTAATATCAATAATTATAACTTTATTTATATTACCCATTTGTATAAAGATGGCCAAAAAATCATTTTTGATGTATCGGGCATAAAAGCTCATATAGAGGCCTTTGATGATCAAATACCGGCATTTTCGGTAATGCCAAGCGGCAGCGCTGTAATCTGTTATGAATTTTTAAGTGAGGCTTTTCGTTACAATATCGAGGAAAAAAAAGTTATCACAAATTTTATGGATTTTATTCCGCAAGAATGGCGCGAACATTTACAACAAAATTTTAATAATAATCGTTCTTTATTATTATCGCCCATCTATTTATATAATGAGCTATTTGGTTTTGTTAGCACCGGCAGCCATATCGAAGGCCTGGTATATACCGAAACCCAGCAAAATTTGCTTTTGGTTAGCGGCAACCTTTTAGCTAATGCCCAAAAAAAGCATGAAATGGAAGAACAATTGCGGCAAGCTCATGAAGAAGCCCTGCTAAGCTCGCAAGCCAAAAGCAGCTTTTTGGCCAATATGAGCCATGAAATTCGTACTCCGCTTAATGCCATTTTGGGCATGTCGGAAATTGTGCTTAGGGAAAGTATTGGCCGTGCCACCGAAGAATATGCCCAGGAAATCAAAAATGCCAGCGAAAGCTTGCTTTCGATTATCAATGATATTTTGGATATATCTAAAATAGAATCCGGCAAGCTGGAAATTATTAATGATGATTATTTTATATCATCCCTACTAAACGATATTATTAACTTATCTAAAGTAAGAGTGGCTACCAAGCCGATTATTTTTACTACTTTTATCGATTGCAATATGCCCGCCAAACTTAAAGGCGATGAAATCCGCATTAAGCAAATTTTGCTCAATTTGCTTAGCAATGCTATTAAGTTTACTCATCAAGGGCATATTGATTTTAGGGCTAGCAGCAGTTATGCTGATGGTGTGGCTATGCTGGAATTTACCATTACCGATACCGGCATGGGCATTAAAGATGAAGATATGGATCGGCTTTTTATGCAGTTTGAACGCATGGATACCAAAAAAAATCGTAATATCGAGGGCACCGGCCTAGGCCTTGCTATCACTAAGCAATTATGCCAGATGATGGGTGGTAATATCGAGGTAAAAAGCGTTATCGGCCAAGGCTCGATGTTTAAGGTTACCATACCGCAATCATATCAAAAATACGAGCCTATTGCCCCAATTTTAGGTGTACCAAAAGTTCTGGTTTATGAAGCAAGAGAATTTTATGCGGAATCTATCAAGCAAGTAATGGATAATCTGGAGGCCGAATGCACTTTATGTGCTAGCCAATCGCAATTGCAGGAATTATTATCTAAACATAAATATGATTTTTTATTCATTCCGGCTATGCATTTAACTAAGGTTAAAAACTTAAAGCTTAAAATGGATTATGATTTTACCATTGTATTGATGGTAGATCCCGGCGATACCAGCATTTATCGGGATTCTTTAATGATTAATTTGCCTTTTAATTGCCTGCAATTGGCCGGGATTTTTGGCCATGATTTGGGCTGGGAGCAGGAAGAATATGATGGCAGCAATTTTATTGCTCCTATGGCCAGGGTATTGGTTGTTGATGATAATGAAATTAATTTAATGGTAGCCGAGGGCTTGATGGAGCCATATAAATTTACCATCGAAACGGCAGCCGATGGCTTCCAAGCGGTGGATATGGTTAAGAAGAACTATTATGACCTGGTATTTATGGATCATATGATGCCCGGCATGGATGGCATTGATGCCACGGCAGCTATCCGTAAATTAGAGGGTGATTATTATCGCGATTTGCCCATTATTGCTTTAACGGCCAATGCTTTAGTTGGCGCCAAGGAATTGTTTATTAATGAAGGTATGAGCGACTTTTTGGCCAAGCCTATCGAGCTGCAAAAACTGGACGAAATCCTGCTAGAGTGGATACCTAAAGATAAGCAAGTAATGGCTAAAAAGAAGGCAATACCGGCCATTAACTGCGATTTAACTATTAATATTGATGGCCTAAATGCCGATTATGGCTTAAAATTGATTGGCGGTAAATTGGATGATTATTTGGATATTTTAAGCTCTTACTATTTTGATGGCTTAAATAAAGTAAGCAGCCTAAACACTGCTTTTGAGCAGCGTAATCTGGACAATTATCGCCTAGATACCCATACCTTAAAGAGTGCGTCGGCTTCGATAGGCGCCTTCGGGGTATCCGAAAAAGCCAAGGCTTTGGAACATGCCGCAATTAAGGCCGATTGGGCTTATATCGAAAGCCATAATGAGCGACTTTTGGCCGATTTTACCAGCTTATTGGCGGCTTTAAATGATTATTTAAAGGTAAATATTAAGCCAAGCTATGGCGAAAAAAATGCCGGCGATTATGCTTTATTGCATGATAATCTAGCTAAGTTCGAATTGGCTTTAGCCGATTTTGATATGGATTTAATCGAAGCTCCCTTATTGGAATTAGTGGCTTTTAGCTGGGATAATAACATAGATAAGTTATTGCAACAAATTTTAGATGCTGTAAACAACTTTGAATATTATCAGGCCAAATCTTTATTGGATAGCCTTAAAACCGAGCTTGCTAATGGCAATAGTTAAACTTTGCTTTGATTAAAAAATTTAGAGGGGGGCTGTTGCAGTTGCGCAGCCCTTTTTTTATTGATTGCAACTTAATTCATCCCAATAACAAAGCAGCTAAAGCAGGAAAATAATATTTTAAAGCGAACTTTTATAGGATATGGATTTTTGGCTAAAATTTTGATTTGCTGATTTGAGGAGGTATAAATTATGCGTTTGGTGATAGCCGATGAAATGCGGATGGCCGATAAAATAGCCATCGAGGAATATGGTATTCCCGGTTCTATCTTGATGGAAAATGCCGGTTTAGCTGTGGTTAAAGAAGCTCGAAATATTTTGGGTAGCTTAGATGGCAAAAAAGTGGCCATCTTTTGCGGGGGCGGCAATAATGGCGGCGATGGCTTGGTTGCGGCCAGGCATCTTTATAATTATGGCTGCGATGTGCGCCTTTACTTTTTAACCGACCCGGATATTTTTCGCAGCGATTCTTTGATGAATTGGCAAATACTTAAAAATATGGGTATTTCCGGATATTGGTTAACCGAGGGCAATCGCCTTAATGTGGCAAAAATGGCGCTATTTAGCTCGGATTTAGCAATTGATGCTATTTTTGGTACCGGCCTAAATGATGATATTAGCGGTACATCTTTGGCCGTTATTAATGTACTTAATGAATGTGGCAAGCCGATTATTTCTTGCGATATCCCCTCCGGGCTTTCGGCCGAAACCGGCCTACCTTTGGGGGTTGCGGTTAAGGCTAGCAGCACCGTTACCTTTGGTTTTTGCAAGCAAGGGCTGGTTATGCCCCATGCTAAGCCATATGTGGGCAAATTAATAGTAGATAATATCTCTTTACCGGCGCAAATCGGCGAAAGTTTAGGTACTAAACGCGAGTTAATTAATGCCGAATTTTGTGCTCGTTGGCTTAAAAAGCGCGATCAGGACGGCTCTAAGAGCGATTATGGCCATGTTTTGCTTTTAGCCGGCAGCCCGGCCATGCCCGGGGCAGCTATTATGGCGGCAATGGGCGCTTTGCGTTCGGGGCTTGGCCTGTTAACTGCGGCTTTACCCAGTTCTTGCCGGATGATTTTTGGCAGCAATATCCCCGAGGCTATGCTACTTAATTTGCCGGAAAACGAGGCCGGCGTGCTCTTAAAAAGCGAGCGCGAAGCGATAAGTTCCTTTAAAAAGGCTAATTGTTATTTAATAGGCCCGGGTTTGGGGCGTCATGACGAAACTTTGGAATTAGTACGCGATTTACTTCCTTATCTGGATAAACCCACTGTATTAGATGCTGATGCCTTATTTGCGGTTTGCGGATATCTATCTTTGCTTAAAACCGTAAAAGCACCCTTAATTATCACCCCACATCCCGGGGAGATGGCTCAACTATTGGGGGTAACTGTAGACGAGGTGCAGCAAAATCGGATTGAGATGGCCGCCGAATTTGCTAAGCAGTGCGGGGTAATTGTGGTGCTTAAAGGATCCGGCACGGTAATTGCCACCCCGGAAGGGCGTATATTTATTAATAATAATGGTAATCCCGGCATGGCGGTAGGTGGTAGCGGCGATGTATTGGCCGGCATGGTAGCCGCCTTATTAGCCCAAGGCCTAGCCCCGGCTGCAGCCTGTGCTTGCGCTGTGTGGTTGCATGGTTTAGCTGGGGATTTATCTGCCGAAAACGGCGGAGAGCAAGCTGTTTTGCCGCGTGATATTTTAGCTAATATCGGGGCTGCTTTTGCTAAAGCGCAGGCATAAAAGCGCAAAATAATCATATATAATTATAGATAATTATTAATAGTTAAGGAGGCTAAAGCTTTGAATATACCCGGACGTCCGGCTTATGCTCAGGTTGATTTAGCGGCAACTTTTGCCAATACGCAACTAATCAAAAAGCGCATTGCGCCTGCTAAATTGATGGCGGTAGTCAAAGCCAATGCCTATGGTCATGGTGCGCCGCAGATTGCTAAAACAGTGCTGGCAGCCGGTGCCGATTACTTGGCTGTGGCCACCGTTGAGGAGGCGGCAATTTTGCGTAATAGCCAAATCAATTGTCCAATCCTAATTTTGGGCTGGGTTGCTCCTGACCAGCTTAAGCAGGCTTTGCTATTAAATGTGGCCTTAACTGTTTTTGATTTAGCCAATGCTATTCAGATTAGCAAAATGGCTCAAAATCTGGGTATTGATGTAGCTATTCATTTAAAATTGGATACCGGGATGAGCCGTTTAGGTTTTAGCCCTAAGCCGGGAACATTATTAGATATTGAGCAAATTTTTGGCTTACCGGGGCTTAAAATCGAGGGTTTATTTAGTCATTTTGCGATGGCCGATGCTGATAATCAGCCTTTTACAATTAAGCAATTCGAGCAATTTTGCGATTTTAAGGAAGCTGCCCAAAAAAGAGGGCTTGATTTTCCGATTTGTCATATTGCAAACAGTCCGGCGGTATTGAATTATCCGCAAGCATATTTAGATATGGTGAGGCCGGGTTTACTTTTACATGGTTATACGCCTGCCGGTTCGGCTATCGAAGATTGGCCGCTTAAGCCGGCCTTAACCATCAAGGCGCAGATTAGTCAAATCCACGAAGTGGGCTGTGGTGATACAGTGGGTTATGGTCGCACCTGGCAAGCCGGCCGGGCATCTAAAATTGCAACTTTGCCTTTGGGCTATGCGGATGGCCTGCCGAGGTTATTGTCTAATAATGGCTATGTTTTGATACATGGCGAAAAGATGCCGATTATTGGCAAGGTATGTATGGATCATATTATGGTTGATATTAGTGATTTAGACGAAGTTGAATGTGGTGAAGAGGCGATAATTTTGGGTGGTCAGGGGGCTGCGCGGATCGATATTGAGCAGATGGCGCAAGCAGCGCAAACGATAAGTTATGAATTATTAACACGCTTTGGTCAGCGTCTGCCGCATTATTATATAAATGGTTAGAGCTTATTGATTTTAAGCAAAGAAGGGGGCTATCGCAATTACGATAGCCCCTAAAATTTTCCAAAAGTTTTTGCTTTTGCTTTTTTCAAAAAGCAAAGGTCTTAATCTTTTGAAC
>CAYJPF010000011.1:0-15186 GCA_964372025.1 uncultured Peptococcaceae bacterium
TGCTTTTTGAAAAAAGCAAAAGCAAAAACTTTTCTTTTTTATTTTTATACATGACCATAAAAATCGCGATGTACTGTTATCGAGTTGGCATAGTCCATTAAGGTAGACCAGCTTAAAACCGGGATATTGATTGCACGCTGAATAGCACGGCCAAATACCGGGAAGCCGGTGCATTCCAGCACTAGAGCACCCATATCCGGGTTTTTGCTAACAAAATTTTGGCAGGCTGCCACAAATTGCTGCTCGGCCTTTTGATAATCACAATGGCCAATCTCTCTAAAGCGCTCATCCCATAGCATCGAAAACTCGCTTACATTATAATCATCCTGAGTGCCGGCGATAACTATATTTTTTGTGTCTTCTACACCCACCGCAGCCAGCACTTCGGGCGATAAAGAGCTTTTATGAGCACAGATAATGCCTACCTTTTGCCTGGGGCTTAGCACTTTTTGCATCCAGCCAACCTGCAAAAGCGAAGACATAAAGACCGGTATCTCGAAGGCGGCAGCCATTTCTTTTTGGATTAGGCCAAAATAGCCGCATTCGCCAATTAAGGCTTTGCAACCCAAATCCTGCAAATGCTGCCCGGCTTTTAAGGCAGCCTTTAGGCATAATTCTTTATCGGGATTAAAAACAAGTGTCTCATTATTTACACCTTCGGCAACACTATATTGTATATTATAGGAAAAAGCACTGGCATTACGAACATCACCGGGAAAAGCCGGAAAAACTGCATCAAAAAGGATAACGCCTAAGCCCATGCCATAGCATTTATGCTGCTTTCTGGCGATAATATTGTTAATACCTGCATCATGTTGCATAATAAAATCCTCCTAAAATGATGTTTTTATTGATTATAACATTTTTAGCTGTAAATGTCTATTCTTAATGCTTGCTTAAATAAAAATAACTGCAACAAAAAACCGCCTTTTTGAGGCGGTTTTTGTTTTGATATTTAGCTTTAATATTTAAATAGCTAGCTATTTTTTATAGCCGCATTTGGGGCATACCCCTTGCTCGTCAAGCGCAATGCCGCATAGCGGGCAAAGGTCGATATTGTTTTGGGTTTTATATTCGGCACTGGCAGCATTTACACCACTGGTAAAGGTTAGTTTGGCTATGTTTAGCTTGTCTTTTAATAAATCATAAACAATTTTAATCATGCCTTCAACCGTCATGGTTTCCTTGGTTACTACCAAGCGGCAATCGGGATAGGCGGTGGCAAGCTCGGTTTTAAAAGCCGGGCCTTTCATTTGATTTTGAGGGGTACCATCTTTAATGCCCGATTCCTCATAAACTTTAAGGATGGCCGGTAGCAGGGGATCGTCCTCCCTTAGGATTAGGGCATGATCAAAATTCTTTAGCAAATCCCAAGCCGTTTTTTGAATTTCATTACATGGAAAAACCATATTTACGCCGGCATTAATATCGCCTTCTACCTCGATGGTTAAATAACCGGTATGGCCATGTAAATACTGCGCCTCGCCTTTAAAACCATAAAATCTGTGTGCATATTGCAAATCAAATGTTGTTATACTTCTCATAGTGCACCTCCAAATTATTTTATAAATTTTGCACCTGTGCTAAAGCGTAAAATAAATTGGATATTAATATCCAAAACTTATGCTTAATGATATTATATACTATTAAGCATAAATTGTCAATATATTTATACATTTTAATGCAGAAAATAATTTAAAATAGATGCAACAGTTCGTCTAGCTTAAAATCTATTGATTATCAAAAAGATAATGAAGCATAGCCATTAATTCTTGTTTTAGTTGCTTAGTATCTAAATAAGGATTAGCCAATTTTTGCTCTAATTTATATTTGCAATAGCTAATCGAAAGTTCGCTTAAAAAAAACATATTTTGCTCATTAATATGGGATTTAGTGTTTAGCAGCGACCTTTGCAATTGGGTATTTCTATCCAATAGGCTTTTGCCAAAATACATCGAGCTAATAGTAGGCGAAAACTCTTTTTGCTCCTCGGGGAAGATTTGATAATAATCGCTTATAATCTTATCCAAATTATCGCTATTTACTCCAAAGAAAAAATTGTAACAAATATCAGGCTTATCTAATAAGGTGTCAATAAATAATTCCCAAATCGTAAAAAAATTCTCTAAAGGGCTAACTTGCCGATTGCTTTGTATGCTTAAAGCCTGATTATAGGTATCAAAATATTGCATCGAAGCCAACATAATCAGCTGATCCAAATCCTTAAAATGCACATATATTGTAGAGTTATGATAGCCGGATAGCTGGGCTATTTTGCGTATAGATAAGCCATCTAGGCCTTCGGCATCAATAATTTTACGCGCCACAATAATAAATTGACGCATGGCTTGGTTTTTTTGAGCAGCCTTGGTTTGATGATTATCTTTATTTTGCGGCATAGTTGTACCCTCGCTTTGCTTATTATCAATAAAAATATACCATAAAATATAGCTTTATTCAAGCTATATATTGCTTTAAACAAAATTGATATTGAATATTTATTATTAATTAATACGACAAATAAAAAAAAATGTAAAAAATTTTTAGCTAAACTCTTGACAACAAGCGCGCTTACTATTATAATCATAGATAATAGCAAGCGCGCTTATTAAAATAGGAGGATGACTTATGAGATTAGAAATTGCTAATTTTTTTGTAAAAGACATTGCTTTTGGAGAGCAATTATCTTTTAAGCAGGGGCTTTTAACCATCAATAAGCAAGAAGCCCTAAACTTTATCATGGAAGATCCAAGAATAACCAAAGCCGAGCTATATATAGCTAAGCCCGGGGACGAAATCAGAATTTGCCCGGTTAAAGAGGCCATTGAGCCCCGTATTCGCCCTGATGGCCGCAGCCTTTTTCCCGGTTATTGCGGCGATTTAATGCAAGCAGGCGATGGCCTTATTCATGCCCTCAAAAATTGTAGTGTTTTGGTGGTGGGCCAGCATTGGGGCGGTTTTCAGGATGGCTTAATTGATATGAGCGGCGAAGGCCAAAAATATACACTTTTTGGTTCGCTAAATAATATTGTTTTAGTGGCCGATACCAATGAGGATTTTGAACAACTTGAACAGCAAAAAAAGAATGATGCTTTGCGTAGAGCCGGCCATAAATTGGCCGAATTTATCGGCCAAGCAGTTAAAGATTTGCCAGCCCCCTCAAGCGAGGTTTTTGAGCTGGAGCCGATTAGCAAAAGACCTGCTAATATAGCAAAACTGCCTTCGGTTTTATATGTGATGCAATTGCAATCGCAAATGGAAGAAGGCGGCTATAATGATTTGGTATATGGTTGGGATGCCAATCATATGCTGCCCACCTTGATGGAGCCCAGCGAGGTTTTGGATGGCGCTATTATTTCGGGCAGCTTTATGCCGGTTTCGTCCAAATGGTCTACCTATGATATGCAAAATTGCCCTAATATCAAGGCCTTGTATCAAGAACATGGCAAAACTATCAACTTTTTAGGCGTGATTATGTCCAATTTGAATGTTGCTTTAGAGCAAAAAGAGCGTTCTGCGCAATTTGTTGCTCAGATTGCCAAAAATTTAGGCGCCGATGCTGCCATTGTGGCCGAAGAAGGCTATGGCAACCCCGATGCCGACTTTATAGCCTGCTATGTGGCCTTAGAGGATGCCGGCATTAAAACCGTGGGCATTACCAATGAATGCACCGGCCGTGATGGTCAATCGCAACCCTTGGTTACTTTAGACGAAAAATGCAATGCCATTGTATCCTGCGGCGATGTATCGCAGCTAATAGAGCTCTTGCCGATGCCCACTGTTTTGGGCGAATTGGCGGCCTTAGGCCGTGATGGCTTATCTGGCGGCTGGGCAAGTGACGAAAACCTGGGCCCTTCGGTACGCCCGGATGGTTCGGTTATCATGGAAAATAATGCCATGTTTTGCGGCGATAGAGTTTGTGGTTGGTCGCCCAAAACCATGCAGGAATTTTAGGAGGATAATATGAAAAAGGCGATAGTATATGTAAATCAATTTTTTGGCCAAATTGGTGGCGAAGATAAGGCCGATTGTGAACCTAGAATTGTTAATGGCCTGGTAGGCCCTGCTATGGAATTTGCCAAAAATTTAGATGCCCAAATTACCGATACCATAATCTGTGGCGATAATTTTATGGGTAGCAATACCGAGCAAGCCATTGCCGCTATCTTGCAAATGCTAGAGGGCAAGGAAATTGATATTTTCTTAGCAGGCCCTGCTTTTCAGGCCGGCCGTTATGGTTTTGCTTGCGGCACTATTTGCAAGGCCGTGCAGGAAAAACTTAATATTCCGGTTATCACCTCGATGAATATCGAAAACCCGGGTGTAGAGATGTTTAAAAAGGATATGCATATTATGGAAGGCGGCAAAAGTGCTGCTAAAATGCGTTCCGACGTGGCTGCTATGGTTAAGGTTGCCAATAAAATGCTAGCTAATCAAGAGCTTGATTGTGCTGCTGCGGAGGGTTATTTTGGCCGTGGCATTCGCAAGCAAGTTTGGCATAAGGATGGGCTTTTGGCCTCGCAAAGGATGATTGATATGCTGCTTAAAAAGCTGGCCGATCAGCCTTTTACCACCGAATTGCCGATTAAGTTGATGGATAGGGTAGCCATTGCCGCCCCGATTAAGTCTTTAAAAAGCGCTAAAATTGCTATTATCAATTCGGGGGGCATTGTGCCGATTGATAATCCCGATCGGATTCAGTCGGCCTCGGCCACTCGTTGGGGACGTTATGATATTTCGGCTATGAGCACCCTAAAGGCCGGCGAATACAAAACCATTCATGCCGGTTTTGATCCGGCTGCTGCCGATGCCGATCCTAATGTTATTGTGCCTATCGATGCCCTGCGTGCGCTGGAAAAAGAGGGTGTCTATGGCAGTTTGCATCCTTATTTCTATTCTACAGTAGGCACCGGTACAACCCAAGCCGAGGCCACCCGGATGGCGCAAGAAATGATTCCCTTGCTATTAGAAGATAAGGTAGATGGCGTATTATTGGTATCTACCTGAGGCACTTGCACTCGTTGCGGTGCAACGATAGTAAAAGAAATCGAAAAAATCGGCCTGCCAATTGTGCAGATGTGCAATTTGGTACCTGTTGCCAAAACGGTTGGAGCTAATAAAATTGTACCAACAATATCGATTCCCTATCCCTTAGGAGATCCGGCAACATCTAAAGAAGATCAATGGCAATTACGCTATAAGCGCACTAAAATAGCCCTAGAAGCTCTATCGGCCGATATAAAAGAGCAAACTGTATTTAAGGTATAGTAGCCTGTACTAAAAGTTTTACTCAATTTTTTACAAAAAATTGCTAGAGCTTGGGGTCAGCGCCCCCAAGCTCTAGCCCCATAGGAGGCATTATGGTTTTCATTATATCTTTGATTATAATTGCCCTGATGGCCATTTGGTCGGTTATCTTTAATGATAATTTTTTGCAAGTTGCAAATTTTATCTTTGGTTTTTTAACTGAAAGCTTTGGTTGGCTTTATTTATTGGCGGTAATTATCTTTTTAATTTTTATTTTGTATTTAGCTTTTGGCAAATATCGTCATATTAAGTTAGGCGGCGACGATGCCAAGCCCGAGTATAAAAATCTTACCTGGTTTGGTTTATTATTTGGTTGTGGCATGGGGGTGGGGCTGGTCTTTTTTGGGGTAGCCGAGCCTTTGATGCATTATTTAAACCCTTTGGATGCAGCTGCTGCTAGCCAAGATGCTGCCGATTTTGCAATACGCTCGTTTTTTATGCATTGGGGGATATTGCCTTGGGCAAATTATGCGGTTATTGGCCTTTGCTTGGCCTATTTTATGTATCGTAAAAATAAAAAAGGCCTGGTTAGCACCTTGCTGGAGCCTTTAATTGGCCCTAAGCTAACTGCCGGTTGGCTGGGTAAGCTGGTAGATATTCTGGCCGTTTTTGCTACGGCCGCCGGGGTGGTAACTTCCCTGGGCTTGGGCACTTTGCAGATTAATGCCGGCTTTAATTTTTTATTTGGCATCCCGATTAGTATTCCGGTACAAATTACTATTGTGATTGTCGTTTCGATTATTTATATTGGCTCGGCTGTATCGGGTATCGAAAAGGGGATGAAGATAATCTCTGATACTAATTTATATATAGCTATTGGCCTAATCGTGGTTTGCTTTTTAGTGGGGCCAAAAATTGCTATCCTTAATAGTTTTACCAATGGTTTGGGCGAATATATTGGCAATTTTATACCGGATGCCTTAGCCATAAATTCTTATGGTGATAATAGCTGGCTTGGGAGCTGGCGTTTGTTTTACTGGGCTTGGTTTATTGCCTGGGCGCCATTTGTGGGTGTATTTATTGCCCGCATTTCGCGCGGGCGTACTATTGGCGAATTTTTGATGGGTGTGGTTTTGGTACCCACCTTGGCCGCCGGCATTTGGGGCTCTGTTTTTGGTAGCTTGGGCATTAATTTGGCCGAAAAGCAGATTTTAAGCGCCGAAACTTTGCAAGGCATTGTTGCCTCGCCGGAAACCGGGCTTTTTGTGGTATTGCGGGAATACCCATTGGGAGTTTTGCTTTCGATTGTGGCTATTATCTCTTTATGTGCCTTTTTTATCACCTCTGCCAATTCCGGGGTTTATGTGCTTTCGATGCTAACCTCGCAGGGGGATATTAATCCGCCTCATAATAAAAAAATTATCTGGGGGATTATTCAGTCGGTTATGGCCATTGGCTTATTGATGGCCGGCGGCTTGCAGCCTTTACAAACTATATCTTTAGCTGCGGCTTTGCCCTTTGTGTTTATTATGTTTGCTGCCTGTATTGCCTTTTTGCGGGTTTTGGCTGCTGAGGAGAAGTGTAAGCTTTAAGACCTTGGGGGCGCTGCCCCCAAGCCCCTGCGATTTTTTGGTAAAAAATCGAGTAAAACTTTTAATAAGGGGCTGTCGCAAATAAAACTACTTACGACAGCCCCTTTTTGATAGCTATTTAATATTGATTGTGGTTTGGCAATGCTTTTGCCAGGCCTTTTTTACTTTGGGTAAGATAGTATTGCTTTGGCAAATAATTACGATTTGGCTTAGCTGATTAGCCGCTTTGGCCTCGGCAAAAATTTCTACTTGGCCGGATGATACTTGCAATTGATATAAATTATCCTCGCCCTGGAAAAAGCCTTTAATGCGCCAGGTATCGGCGATAATCTCTTGGCAAAAAGCTTGGATTTGCTGCGGGCTGTAAGTATGGCCTGCCGTTTCCAGCACAAAGGCTGCCGGGCGGCTGCGCTGGGTATTGGTAGTTTCGTTTTGATAATTATTATTGAATAGCTTGCTTTCAAAAATCTCGAGCGGAATATCCGCATAATGGCTGTTGAGGATTAGCGCTTCGGGGTTTAAATCCTTGATTTTAAGCTTGATTTGCTCGATAGTTGCTTGATCGCTTAAATCGGTTTTATTGATTAGGATTAGGGAACTAGCTGCTATCTGCCTTTGTACCGGCATAAACATATCCACATACATATTAAAAGTGGGGCTATCTACCACGCATAAAGAACCACGATAATTATAAGGGCGGCTTAAATAGGGCGCTAGCCCATTAAGCAGGGTATTCATGCTGGAAGGGTCGCCCATGCCCGAATTTTCGATAAAAAGCATCTCGATGGGCTGCTCGGTAAAGGCTTTAAGCGCATTTACAAAGCCATCTTTAAGGCAGGCGCAAAAAATCGAACCATTATTTAGCTCCACCATTTGTAAATCATCATTTTCGAGCAAGGTGCCATCAATGCCTACCTGGCCAAACTCATTTACCAATAGGCCTAAGGGCTTATCCTGATACTCGCTTAAAATGCGCTTTAAAAAAGTGGTCTTGCCCGATCCTAAAAAGCCGCTTATTAAAAATAAATCAATTGGTTTTTGATTAGCTGTCATAAATATACCCCTTAATGTTTAGTTTTATGCTTGGCCATCAGCCTTAAATTAGCTCTGGCCAAGGCTGCTTCGGCGCGGATTGTATCAATATCGGCGGTACTTTGCGCCAGCCTTTTTTCGGCTCGCAATTTGGCCTGCAAGGCACGCTCTAAGTCGATTTCTTCTACTTTTTCGGCATGATGCACCAGGATTTCGATTATATTATTATTTACCTCCATAAAGCCGGATGATATAACAATAAAATGCTCCTCGCCATCCATTTTATAGCGCAATACGCCCGGTAATAAAGATGTAACAATAGGTGCATGATTATGCTTAATCGTCAAGGGGCCGCTTTGGGTAGGGATATCAATATATTCCACCAAATGCTGAAATATTTCCCGCTCAAAGGTAACTACTTCCAGATTAATTGTATCCATAATTTACCGCCTAAACTAAAGTTTTAGCTTTTTCTACCGCATCTTCAATAGTTCCTACCATTAAAAATGCCTGCTCGGGCAAGTGATCATAATTGCCTGCTACCAATTGCTTAAAGCCATCAATGGTGGCGGCTAAGGGCACATAGGCGCCTTTCATGCCGGTAAAAGTTTCCGCCACATGGAAGGGTTGCGATAAAAAGCGCTGCACTTTGCGGGCGCGTGCTACTAAAAGCTTATCCTCATCGCTTAGCTCGTCGATGCCTAAGATGGCAATGATATCCTGCAATTCTTTATAGCGCTGCAAAAGGCCCTGCACTTTAGCTGCCACCTGATAATGCTCATCGCCCAAAACCTGAGGGCTCATCGTGCGCGAGGTGGAGGCTAGTGGGTCTACCGCCGGATAAATGCCCAGCTCGGATATGGCACGCGATAGTACCGTATTGGCATCTAGGTGGGCAAAGGCCGTGGCCGGGGCGGGGTCGGTTAAATCGTCGGCCGGCACATAAACCGCCTGCACCGAGGTGATTGAGCCTTGAATGGTCGAGGTAATTCGCTCTTGCAAAGCGCCCATTTCGGTGGCCAGAGTTGGTTGATAGCCCACCGCCGAAGGCATCCGCCCCAATAAGGCCGAAACCTCGCTGCCGGCCTGGGTAAAGCGGAAAATATTATCGATAAACAGTAAAACATCTTGGCCATCGCTATCCCTAAAGTTTTCGGCTATGGTTAGGCCGCTTAAGGCTACCCGCAAGCGAGCGCCGGGTGGCTCGTTCATCTGGCCAAATACCAGGGATGTTTTGGCAATAACCCCCGATTCATTCATCTCGGCATATAAATCATTGCCTTCACGGGTACGCTCGCCCACGCCGGCAAATACCGAAAAACCGCCATGCTCATAAGCCACATTGCGGATTAATTCCATAATCAGCACCGTTTTGCCCACGCCGGCACCGCCAAAAAGGCCGATTTTGCCGCCTTTGGCATAGGGCGCTAAAAGGTCGATAACTTTAATGCCGGTTTCCAAAATCTCGGTAGAGGGCTTTAAGGCTGCAAACTTAGGCGCCGGCCGATGAATCGGCAAATGCTTTTCGGCTTTAATCGCACCTTTACCATCAATAGGGCGACCTACCACATCCATAATGCGCCCCAAAGTTGGCTGGCCAACCGGGATGGTAATTGGGCGGCCGGTATCGGTGGCGCTTAAACCACGGCGCAAGCCATCGGTTGCCGATAAGGCCACGCAACGCACCGTATCATCACCTAAATGTTGCATAACCTCCAGGTAAACAGGCTGCTTGGTTTGCGGATGTTCAATTTCAACTACATTGTATATGGCCGGCAATTGCTGCGGCGGAAAGATAATATCTACCACAGCACCGATAATTTGCCTAACTTGTCCCAAAAGAATTCCTCCTTAATATATGCCTAATCCAAAGCGGCAGCGCCGCTGATAATTTCGCTAATTTCGGTGGTAATCGAGGCCTGACGCGCTTGGTTTAGGGATAGCGTTAATTTATCGATCATGTCGGCTGCATTGTCGGTGGCGGCATTCATGGCTGTCATCCTGGCCCCATGCTCGCTGGCCTTGGATTCCTGCAAAAGGCTGTAAACCATAGTTTCGATATACTGGCCTAAAATTACATCCAATAAATCATGAGGATTGGGCTCTAAAATATAATCGCTAACGATTAAATGGGCATCCTTTTCCTCATGCTCGGTTTGCACCGGCAATAGATGAAAAATTTCCGGCTCGGAATGAAGTACCGAAATAAAACGCGAATAAATAATATGCACCTGATCATAAGTGCCGTTTAAATAAAGCTCTTGCAAATGATGCGCCAAGGCTTGCGCCTGGCTAAAGCTGGGATTATCGCCAATTTGATTGCCAATTAATTCGATATGCCATTGATGGCATTGGCAAAAATCATGCACTTTGCGGCCTAAGGTTATTAGGCAGATATCATGGCTTTCCTGCTCGATAATTTGCTCGGCAAAATGATTAAGCGTATTATTAAAGCCGCCGCAAAGCCCCCGCTCGGAGCCGATAATCAGATAAAGGGCATGCTTAATCTCCTTACGAGGGGTAATTAATTCATGATCGATGCCGCTTTCGGCAATATGGCTGATTACACTTTCCATCTTATGGGCATAAGGGCGCACCGCCATCGCCGCCGTTTGGGCGCGGCGCAGCTTAGAGGCCGAAACCACTTTCATCGCCCTGGTAATTTGTTGGGTATTTTTTACGCTTTTGATCCGTCTTTTTAAATCACGAGAATTAATCATAATTCACCTATTTAATCATTTATAAACTTGATTAAATCACCGATAATTGTATTTAAGTGGCTGCGCATAGTGTCGTCTAGCACGCCTTTTTCTTTGATTTGATCATAGATGTCCTGATGAAAATCATGGATTAGCTTTAATAAATCCTGCTCGGCCTTGATAATATCGCTAACCGGAATATGGCTGATATGCTCGCTGCCGGCAAAGAAGAGGGAAACAATTTGCTCCTCCACACTAAGCGGCGCATACTGGGCTTGTTTTAAGATTTCGGTCATTCTTTTGCCGCGCTCTAGGGTTTTTTGAGTGGCTGCATCTAAATCGGAACCAAATTGAGCAAAGGCGGCCAATTCCCGGTATTGGGCTAAATCGATACGCATTGTACCTGCTACCTGCTTCATCGCCTTGATTTGAGCAGCGCCGCCCACCCTGGATACGGAAAGGCCAACATTAATTGCCGGGCGATTGCCGGCAAAAAACAAGTCGCT
This sequence comes from uncultured Peptococcaceae bacterium, assembly GCA_964372025.1. Lineage (GTDB taxonomy): Bacteria > Bacillota > Dehalobacteriia > UBA4068 > UBA4068 > CAYJBP01. The sequence continues at coordinate 11,077 of CAYJPF010000011.1, forward strand.
TTCCAAAAAGATTTGGCCATCGGTAATCGAGATTACATTGGTGGGAATATAGGCCGAAATATCGCCGGCCTGAGTTTCGACAATGGGCAGGGCAGTCATGCTGCCGCCGCCTAGGGCATCGGATAGCTTGGCGGCACGCTCTAAAAGCCTGGAATGCAGATAAAAAACATCGCCCGGATAAGCCTCGCGGCCGGGGGGGCGCTTTAGCAGCAAAGATAGCTCGCGATAAGCGGCGGCTTGCTTGCTTAAATCATCATAAACAATAAGCACATCCCGACCACTTTCCATAAAGTACTCGCCCATGGCCGCCCCGGCATAGGGGGCAATATAAAGCAAAGGGGCAGGCATCGAGGCCGGTGCTGCCACAATAATGGTATAATCCAAAGCGCCATGTTCGGCCAATTTTTGCACAACCGAGGCCACCGTAGAGGCCTTTTGGCCAATGGCAACATAAATGCAAATTACATTTTCCTTTTTTTGATTGATAATGGCATCAATGGCAATAGCCGTTTTGCCGGTTTGCTTATCGCCGATAATCAGCTCGCGCTGGCCACGGCCAATCGGTACTAGGGCATCGATGGCCTTAATCCCGGTTTGCAGGGGCTGATTAATGCTTTTGCGCTCGATAACCGAAGGCGCCGGGCTTTCAATCGGGCGTCTGGCCTGGCTGATTATGGCGCCATGATCATCCATCGGCTGCCCTAAGGGGCTAATAACCCTGCCTAATAAGGCCTCGCCCACCGGCACATCAATAACCCTGCCGCTGCGCTTAACCAAATCGCCTTCTTTAATATTTTGATAATCGCCCAAAATAACGCAACCGATACTATCGGTTTCTAGGTTAAGGGCAATGCCTACCTCGCCGCCGGCAAATTGCAAAAGCTCATTGCTCATGGCCGCACTTAGGCCGCTGATATGGGCAATGCCATCGCCAATGGCCGTAACTTGGCCTTCTTCATAAATCGCTAATTCATGCTGATAAGCTGCTAGCTGCTCTTTAATAATGGCGCTCATCGCATCAATATTTATATTCAAGTTAAACACTCCTTTAAGAGCGAAATTTTACAAATCAATTATGGTTGTTAAAAGCCATCATTTATTAAAAATCGCTAAAAAGCAAATGGCTTTCCAGATTTTGCAATTGGCCTTTTAAGCTGCCATCATATAATTTATCGCCAATTTTGATAACTGCGCCGCCGATTAAACTGCTATCGACGATTTTTTCTAGGTAAATCTCCTGCTTAAAGTTGCTTTGGAGGGTGTCGATTAGGGCTTGCTCTTCGGCAGCCTCAAGCGGTAGGGGAGTGATTACCTGTGCTGTTAGCATCTCGTTTTGGCGCTTATTTAATTTAAAAATTAGCGCGGCGATTTGCTCCAAATTATCCAAATGATTTTCTTCCATTAAAAGATAAATTAGATTTAGGCTGAGATTATCGATACTGCCGCTAAAAACTTGGCGCAAAAGCTGCTTTTTAGTGCTGATATCCAGTTGATCATCGCTTAAAACGCCGTTTAGCTCGGGGCTGATGTTTTTGGCCTGCTCAAAATAGCGCAAATCGCGGGCAATAGTCGCTAAAAGCTGATTGCCGCTGGTGCGCTTAAAATTAAAGCTATTCATGATAATTGCCCCAGTCTTTTAATATAGCTATTGAGCAGGGATTTTTGCTTTTCTTGATTGATTTCCTCGGCTAGAATTTGGCCGGCCGTTTTGATGGCTAAAGCCACGGCTTCCTGCTGCAAATTATGGCGAATTTCCTCCCGATAGCGATCTAAATCGGCCTGGGTTTTAGCCTGGATAGCTTGGGCTTCTTGGCGGGCTTCGGCCAGGATTTGCTTTTTTAATTGCTCGCCATTTTGGGTGGCCTTAGCAATAATGGTTTCGGCCTCTAAATTAGCCTGCTCGATTTGCGCAGCAATTTGATCTTTAGCGGCCAAGGCATCGGTACGAGCCTGCTCGGCCTGGGCTAAAGATTCGGCAATGGTATTTTGGCGCTCGGCCAGCATTTTGCTAATCGGCTTATACAAAAACAGCCTAAGCAGCAGCAATAATAGGCCAAAGTTAACTATGGCAAAAATGGTTTCGGCAAGACTTAAATGCATATTGGCTACCCCCTAGCCTAATTGGGCAACAAGCATAAAGGCGATTAGCAGGCCATAAATAGTTAAGGATTCCATAAAGGCCAAGCCTAAAATCATAGTTGTTCTTAAGGTGCCGGCCTCGGCCGGTTGACGGGCAATAGCCTCCAAAGCGGCGGCTGTGGCCTTACCTTGGCCTAAACCGGTACCGATAGCAGGCAAGCCAATGGCTAATGCTGCTGCAATTGCAATAAAACCTTCCATAAAAAATACCTCCTGATTTGCTTAATATTTAAAATTTAATGGCCACCCTCGGCCGCCCCTTGAATATAAATGCAGGCCAAAAGCACAAAAACAAAGGCCTGAATGCCGCCCATAAGCAGGGAAAGCGCATTCATAATCAAAGGTAAACCCAAAGGGAGGATATCAAAAAATTGATGGGTTACTGTTTCTTCACCAAAAACATTGCCGTATAAACGTAAGGATAGGGAAAGCGGCCGCACAAATTCTTCTATTAAAAGTAGCGGCAGCAAAAAGATGTATGGCTTGGTAAAATGCTTAAAATAGCCTAAGCCATTATGGCGCAGGCCGGCATAATGGGTAAGGCAAAATACAATGGTAGCCAGGCCAACGGTAACGCTTAGCGAGGCGGTAGGTGCCGCTAAACCGGGCAAAGTGCCGGCTAAGGGCAAAAGGCCGCTATAATTGGATATAATAATAAAGATAAACAAAGTAGCTAAAATAGCAAAATATTTTTTGCTTAATTCGGCACCTAGGATGCCGCTAATTAGGCCATCGAGCATTTCCACGGCTTTTTCGAGCACATTTTGCAGGCCTTGCGGCACCAGGCGCATATGGCGGGTGCCGATAAAGCAAACTAGGCTTAAGATTAAGGTAATGGCCAGCATAGTAGTCATCGTGGAGGTGATGGTTAAGGGGCCTAATTGGAATAATTCGGTGCTATGTCCCATGATCTTCTCCTTGGATTTGATTAATTTGGGCAGTGGTATTTGTACTTTTATCGGCAGCTTGCTTGGCCAAAAATTTGCCGCCAAAATTTAGGGCAAAAGCCAGAGCAATTAGGGTAAGCCAGTAGCTAAAGGGCAGGATATCCCGGATTAAAAAGATGCTAAACAGGGCGGCCACATTAATTAGCGAGCTAAGCATCATAATTAAATAGATTCGATCGGTTTTGGCCTTTAGATAAGGCCGCCATAGCAGCAGGTATTTAAGCAGGCTAAGCACTAGGCCAAAAGCTAGGCCGCTTAGGGCGGCAAATAGATAATTCACGATTTAGTCATCCTTAGTTTTATGTTTTTGCCATAAATTAAGGCCGAGGAATAATTGCCTAAAGCTAAGGCCAATGGCAATTAAAGTGCCCAGCAGTAAAAACCAGGGGGCGGAGGCAAATTTATTATCCAAGTAGCCACCCAGCAAATAGCCCAAGGCAAAAATTTGCACGCCCAAGGTTAGGCCAAAGCTTAAAGCAAGCCCCGCATATTGCAAACCATTTATAATAGTAGAATTAGGTTTGTTTTGTGGTTTTTTTAGTTTAAATGGCATAGCATATATAATATTCGATTTTTAGATGCAAAATCCTGCTTAGGCGGCATAAGTTGCGGGATTAAAGACTTGTTAAGTTGTAATATTCAGACTTTTTGTTGCGTGTTGGCCTCTAGCTAGGGGGGGGTGAGGTTTCTTGCTGGAATGAATTATAAAAATTTAAAAAAAAGCTATAAAAACACGAAATATAACCGAAGTGTAACCAAAGCATGATATAATAGATTTATCAAAAGAAGCCCTTGGTAAAAAAAGAGATGGAGGATGAAATGATGTTAAGAGGAATGAGCAACAGTAAACTTACTTTTTTGGTAGTAATGCTATTATGCCTGGCTCTTGTTTTCCAACCGGTAATACCGATTGCCCACGCTGCTGATGCGGCGGCTGCTGACGGCGGCACCGGCGGCACCGGTGGCGAAGGCGGCGAAGGTGGCACCGGCGGCGAAGGTGGCACCGGCGGCGAAGGTGGCACCG
>CAYJPF010000011.1:15286-29762 GCA_964372025.1 uncultured Peptococcaceae bacterium
GTGGCACCGGCGGCGAAGGTGGCACCGGCGGCGAAGGTGGCACCGGCGGCGAAGGTGGCACCGGCGGCGAAGGCGGCAGCGGCGAAGGCGGCAGCGGCGGCGGCGAAGGGGGCAGCGGCGGCGGCGAAGGCGGCAGCGGCGGCGGCGAAGGCGGCAGCGGCGGCGACGAAGGCGGCGACGGCGGCGATGACGGCGACAATAACCCAACTTGGACAATTAAATATATGATAGGCCGTAACGCTGTAGAAGTACCTGTTACCTCGGCTGATATCAATCAGGACAATGAATATATGCTTGTTGATGAAGCCCATGTGGTTGAGCCTTACCTAAATAGTAATTATAAATTTTATACTTGGCAGTATGGTTGGCATTGGGATGTTGACAATGATGGTAGGGATGCAGATGATGGCCGGGAAATAGATCTTGGCGCATCTATTGAACTACCCACTGGTGGGGGGATTATTACTCTTTATCCTAACCTTGATACTCAATCATATCGCGCAGACTTCTATGATGCAAGTGATAATTTAGTAGCCACCATCTATCACTCTGCAGAACATCCTCTTACTACTTTGCCTGTATCCGAGGCTGCAGTTCCTGATGATGAATCCTTTACAGGTTGGCAAGCAGCAATGCGAGTAACCTCTAGTAATATTCCTACCATGTTTTTGCCAGCAGATTATACCTTAGTAGACAGTTTCTATTCTACGTCAACTTTCCCTTGGGATGCTGAAAAAGATAACAATCAATATGTAGAGTGGCATAAATTTTATGCTAAAACTAATGCTGATGTTTTAGATGATCCTATTTTATTAAGGAAAACAATTGCCCTTGATAGGACTGAAAATGGATATGAATTAGCTGTTGAGGTATATCTTGGAAAGGGACAAAAAAATTCAGATTACCTCAATGTGCAGGCAGCTTTACAAAATGCTGATGGAGTAGTTTCCTCTACCTTAACCCCCATGATCTGGAATCCTGAGAAGCAAGTTTGGGAAGCTAATTTTGCTGATATTTTAGATGATGACAATAATCTAAAATACACTGATATCGTTCTTTATTCTAACGGGAAGGCACTTGAAAAGTATGAATGGGATACTAAACTAGATAGCGGTATCGCAAAAATTATTCCGTAGATGTATAAAGATGGAGCTTGGGTTGCTTTAGAGCCTGTCTTGGCGGTTAACTTTACATCTCCTGATAATTCCATGCCCACCGAAGACGAATACTGGCAGGCTGTAGGTATCACCACAACAGAAGCCGCAGCTAAAGGGCTTAAGCTTGAAGGCTGGTATTATGAAGAAGCCAGCGGTGCAAAAAAGGAAGTTACTAACATCTTTGCCAGCACTCATCAAAATAAGAATTTCTATCCGATTATCACAAGAGAAATTACGCTTCAATTGGCAGACGGAAGTGTTAAAAAAGCAAGCACCATCTTTGATGGCGCAGCTAAGTTTGGCACATCGTTCAGTTTTTATATGTCAAATATAAAAGACTTAGAAAGTTATATTTGGACGGATGATCAAGATGATCAAGTAAATATTGCTGCGCTTAACTTCATTGATCTTGATGCCAACACTACTTTTAAACAAGGAGCTGAACTCGAGAGCTTTATAGGAGCCAGGTCTTTAGCTACCGGAGATGAAGAAATTACCAAAATGTTCTTGTTAAGATATTTACAGGATAACAACTTGGCAGGTGCTACTGATACTGTAGTATTCACTACTTCTTTACCCACAGAAGTAAAATGGGCAGCAGGTGAACCGCCGGCAGCCGGCGCTTATCTTACCGAGGAGCATTTTGCATCTTATCAAATTGGTTATACCGTTAATGGCGGTGAGTCAGCGATTGTTGATTTAAAAATCTATCCTATATTAATCAATGTAGGCATGTATCACAGATCTTATACTGTACAGGGTTCTAATATTATGGTAGGTGCCGGTTATCATGAAGATGATGGTACTTTCCTCGATCCGGCTCAGTATGGCGGTACCGGTTATTATACCGGTATATCGGGTGGCTCTCTAAGCCTCGAGAGTTTTGATTTTAGGGTAAATAATTTCTATTCTGATAGCCAGTTTAGTATTGGCGGAAGTGTTAATCTGTACAGCTCAATCGACTTAGTTATGGATTGGTATAAAAATAATAATAACTACGTGGCAAATAACTATGATGCTTTTGTAATTGAGCATATTGCTAAGAATAATATTCAATTCCCGATGCTTTATAAAGGTGCTGCCGATCTTTATTTAACCACAGCTGATGTATTGCAAGGTTATCCCCAGCTTGATGGCCAAGGCAACTATCATATTGCAAATGCAAATGCTAGAACACCTCATTATGTTTTTGCTGCCGACAGCTATGCCGATAGTAAAGTGTATGACGGCTTCGGTTATACCATGGGCGATGCCGCCACTACCAATATTGATAGTGCTGCTTTCTTAGCCGCAATAGAGGGCGATATTGCGCCTGTAATCAATAGCTTGGATAATGGTCAACAATTAGTAGTGCGTTTTTGGGATGAAGCAAGTCAATCCTCTACTTTATCCACTTTTACTACCCCGGCTGATGTAGATGTATACTATGTTCCTTTCAAAATCTTTGTAGCAAACTATGATGCAGCAGCTAATGAGTATGAAGTACATGCTGCTGAAGCTGAAAGTGTATCCAGCTCAGACAATGCCTATATTGCTACCATCACCATCACCCCCGCTCAATCCGATGATCCTGATCGCGGCGATGATCCTATCCCCGGTGGCGAAGAAGTGATTATCGAAGAAGATACCACTCCTTTAGCCGATGTTCCCACCCCAGAACAACCTACTTTGATAACCGAAGAGGAAGTTGTGATTGTTGAAGACGAAACCCCCTTGGGCAATTTACCTCAAACCGGTGCAGTTGGCGTAAGTAGCAGTATGTTTGCCCTACTGGGCATGGCTATTCTTTCGGGCCTAGGCCTTACCCTTAAGAAACGCAAGTAGTTAAATTTAAAAAGAGGCTACTGTGCTAATTTTGATAACAAAAAAGAAAACGAGCGCCCAAAAGGGTAGCTCGTTTTTTTGCTTGCTGATGCAATTTTTGTGGTAAAACATACAAAAAAATTTACATTATATCGCAGGTTAAGGCTGGCTAATTGTTGTCCTAAGCATAGGCTACCCTTTTAGATGTAAACTCCTGCTTAGGTTGCGTAACTACTTTAGATAAATTGTGACTCTATCTGCTTATTAAGTTGTAATATTCAGACTTTTTGTTACGTGTTGGCCTTTAGCTGGGCATTAGGTATTTTATGAAAAAAAATTAATAAAAAGTAAAAAAAAACTAGAAAAATATGTGAAATGTAACCGAAATGTAACCAAAGTATGGTATTATATTAATATAGCCTAGGGCAATGGGTTTTGCCCCAAGCGGTCTTTGATAAATAATCCAAGCTAAAGGAGGGTTTATACGGGGGGAACCACTAAATGGTTATAAATTCTTAGACAATATCAAAATACTTAAAAATATTTAAGTATTTGCTGTAAAATGTAACAAAATGAAATTAAAGATATAGGTTTTGAATTGGTATTAAAATAACCAATAAAAATAAAAAACAGAAATAAAAAATGTAAGGAGAATGGAAGATGATAACAAAATTAAAGAAAATGTCAAAATCCCAATGGCTAGCCGTATTAGGCGCCACCTTAATTCTGGCCGCATTGATTATGATGCCTTTTGTGCAAGCGCAGGCAACGGGTAGCGAGCAGATTGGTAGTAAGTTTTTTGATTACGAACTTACTACTCCAGGAATTTCGGATACTTTAGGAGATACTCTTAAGTACGACTCTGAAGAAGGTTCGCTAGATACAGCAGGTGATATTAGCCTAAGCAAAATTGCTGAACCTGTAATTGTTGATGGTAAAACTATCGAAAACCAATTCGATATCACTTTAACAGTTACCGCACCGGTAACTACTACCAGTACCTCTACTACAGTAGCTGCTAATAGTGCTACGGTTTTGGTTTTGGATAGATCTTCATCTATGAACACTTCGATAGCATCTATGAAAGCTGCAGCAAATAGCTTTATCGACAGCTATGGTATTGCTTCATATGAGGACGATGGCACTACACCTGTTTATTATAGTGCTAAAAGAATGATTGCTGTTGTTTATTATGGCTCTAGGGCTGAAGCTGTAAGTGGCAAAGTAGACGGCAAATCTGTATATTGGTTTAATGTTGCTACCGAAGAAGGTCGTGCAGCTGCAAAAACTGCAGTGAATTTTAATGGCTTGAATGGTAACAATAATGTATCGCAAGGAACATTTATGCAAGGCGGCCTTTTAGTTGCCAAATCGCTTTTAGATAATGATAGCTTTAAGGGCACGGATGGTTTGATTAATGGTATTGAAAATAGAAATGTGATTTTAATGGCAGATGGTGAGCCTACTTTCCATCATGATACATTACATACTGATACCCAAATTAAAAATTTCGCTGAGCTTTTAGTAGTAAATGATGGTGGAGGTTCTGACTCTGGTAGTGTTTCTGGTGCTGACGATAAGAACTATGCAAAAAATGTTGCTACTTATCTGAAAAACGCTACCAAGAGCAATGCCACTATCTTCACTGTACTATACCGGGAAACTGCTAACAGCGCAATCAACTTGATGAAAAGCATTGCTACAGCCGAAGCGAATGCTTTACAAGCCTCAACAGCTGCCGGCGACTTAACAGCTAAATTTAATGATATTCTAAACAAAATTGAAGAAGACACAAGTACCTCCACCATCACCGGTACAGTAACCGACCCGATGGCAGATTATATTAATTTCTTGAATTTTGAAGGCGCTTCTGCAGGCGCTTCACTCACTGCTGATGGCTTCACCTGGGAATTAATCAAGGAAAATGCCACTAATTATGAAGGTGCTGAAGGAGAAACCCCCACATCCTACACCTACACCCTAAAATACCGAGTAGAATTAGATCCCACCGATTTAGCAGCAGATCAATTCTACCCAACCAATAAAGAAACAACCTTCACCTACGGTGAAACAGATAGCCAAACAACCTTACACTTCCCAGTCCCCACAGTAAAAGCCTTATTTGCTAACTTAAACTTCATCAAGGTAGATGCCGCAACTGATGAGCCTATCAGTGCTACTGCAACTTTCACTTTGCAGCGTACCGGCGTAGCAACTACTACAACTCATAACTCTGCTGCAGATGGTTCTGTTACTATTAGCGGTTTACGCAATGGTAGCTATACTTTAACCGAAACGGCTGCTCCTAACAACTATATTGCATATGCTACACCTGTTACATTTGATGTAAGCTTTGGCAAAATAAGCAATATTCAAAACTGGCCAGCTCAAGAAGGAACAACAATTCCCGCCAATAATGATGACACCTATCTTTTCGCCAACAGCCTCGATCAACAAAATACCAGACTAACCATTAATAAAGTTTGGGTGGGCGAAGATAGCGATTACAGACCTAGCAGTGTTTCCGTAAAGCTTTATAAAGTTGAAGGCGCAACTGAAACTGAGCTGGAGACTATTGTAATCCAAGATCCTTGGACTGCTCAAACTACAAGTACTTATCCGTTGGTAAATGCCAATGGTAGCCCAATTACCTACAAAATTGTTGAGCAAGATCAAGATGCTTTAAGTAATTATGATGAACCTACTTATAGCTTATATGCCGGTGATGGTGAATTAACAGTAACCAACACCTTTAATAAACCTCAAATTGAGCTGGATGTTACCAAAAACTGGATCGATATCGAGCGTGATGTAGATCGAACCTTTTCCCTTAAACTAGAGCGCCAGGCAGCCGGTTCGGAAACATGGGAAACCGTAATTGCAAGCCAAACCTTTACCGGAAGCGGCGGTGCCTTTGCGATTGGTGAAAATGCTAAATTTGATGCATATGATAAGTATGGCAAAGCCTATACCTATAAAATTACCGAGGTTTCTGCTAGTGGTATTTATACGGTAAGCTATCAAACTCAAAGTATTGATGCAAGTACAATCACTGGCGGTTCCGCTACCTTTGAGTTAACCAATACCTTATTGCCAGCTACAACAGGCAGCTTAGCCGGTGCAAAAACCTGGTATACTTATGATGAAGCTGTTACTAAACCGGATATTAGGATAACCTTAGTTGCTGATGGTGAAGAGACTAATAAGTATGTTGATTTAACAAATGACGAAGCAGCAAATCATGATTGGAAATATAGCTTTAGTAATTTAGATTTGTATAAATTTACCTACAATGAAGATGATAATAGCATTGAGTCTATTACCGAAATTACTTATAGTGCTAAAGAAAGTTATTTAACCCCCGGTTTTGATAATTCCGATTGGTATGCTATCAGCAGCAGTACCGATACCTCTACTACAGATATTAACTTTAGTAATAGATATAAGGGTAGCGTTGATATTGCTATTAGCAAAACATGGGATAATTTAACAGAAGGTCACCCCACTATCAGCTATGACCTATATCGTGATGGCGAGCAGATTGATGCTTATCCGGAAGATGATAGCAAAGATGCCTATGAATTTACCGGCGCAATAACTACTTCTGCAACTATCTATACCGACTTACCTAAATATAGCGCAACCGGTCATAAATATGTTTATGATGTACGTGAAGTTGTATTAGGCGATGATGCCAACATGTACAATATGATCAATAAACAACGTACCGAAAGCAGCGATACCATTACCTTTGCCTTTACTAATACTAAAGCAAGCGAAGGCGTTAGCATTAGCGGCAATAAATATTGGATTCAAGCTTCGGATAGCTATCCGGCCGTAACTATCAATTTGCATAGCTCTGCATCTACAGAGGAAGATCAAATTGAAGCTACTTATTCAATAGCTGCCGGCGATAGCGCTAATTACAATTCGGCTTATAGCTTTAGCGATTTGCCTGCCTATACTTATGAAACTATTGCCGATACCAACCCGGAAGATGATATTGATGATAGCAAAGTTGTAAAAACTGCTATTACTTATTGGATTACCGAAGAAGTTCCTGCCGGTTATACCTCCGTTTATAGCTATATAAGTGGTACTAATGATAATAATGAAGTTGTTATAGCCGAAGGTGAAACAACTAAAACTGCAGTAATTAATATAACTAATACTAAAACTGCTGATGTAGATGAACAAATTACTATTACCGTAAAGAAAGAATGGGTTTTAGTAGGTGATGCCGATAAGGACGACTTAACCTTTAACTTATTAGAGCGTACTTATGATAGCGAGAACAACCCCATTGATACCCCAACCGGTAGCAGTTTAGACTTAGCTACTAATGATTCACCTGCCCAAGTAGTATTTACCGCTAATAAGTATAAGCTTGTAGAAGGCAGTTTAGAATTAATTGAGTATTATGTAAGCGAAACTGCCCCGGCAGACGCCAACTATACCGGCACAATTACCGGCGGTAAAGTTGAAAATGGTGATGATTTTGTATTCACTGCAACTAATACCATGAATCAAGTATCTGCCGAAATTAAAGTAGCTAAAGTTTGGTCTAAGCCTAGCAATATTAGTGAACAAGGTGTTACCTTCACTCTTTATCAAGATAATGCCCCTGTTTCAACCCTGGTATTAACCGCTTCCCAAACTGAGATGTTAGCAGATGGCAGCTATCAATACTTTGCTTTTGCAAATGCAACTGGCGGTTTTGATTGGCCAACATATAATTTCACCGATAATGAAGCTTATGTATATACTATTGCAGAAACTGTAGTACCTAGCGGATTTAGCAGTGAAACTGCAGAAACTGCAAAAATGGCAAACTTTGGTGAAAATACTATTACCAATACCTATATAACTACCGAGCATGAAGGTTTTGAAGCTACTAAAACCTGGTTTGCTCCGGAAGGTTATGATATTCCGGCTATCGACTTAGTTCTGTATCGCTATACCACTGATATGGCTGATGCTACTGAAGTTGCCCGTAAGCCTATTGCTGCTCAAACCGGTACTGTTGCTCCAATTACTAATACGGTAAACTTCTTACAAACTGATGATGGCTATGAATTAAATAAATATGATGCTCAACACAATTACTATCATTACTTTGTGGCCGAAGAATTAGCAAATGGCGATCCGGTTCCCGGATTTACTCAAGATGATCGCGTTATTGATGAAGAGGGTAATTATGAAAAGCCTTTAGCAATTGTTAACCGTATTGCTCAAGACTATATCAACATTACTGTAATTAAGGATTGGGAGCATCATGATAATGAAAGCACAGACTATCCTGCCGAAGTTATAGTAACCTTAGCACCTGCTTCTGCTACTACTACCGGCCAGCAAGCACTTAATGCTGATAATAGCTGGGAATATACATATGGTCAATTACCGGTATACGATTTAACTACCGGCCAGGAAATTGCTTATACTGTTACCGAAAATAATGTTGAATATTATACCAGCACAGTTTCTGAATTAGTATTTAACGAGGAAAAGCAGCGTTATGAATTTACTATCACCAATGAATACGATCCTTACTTATACCAGTTAGTACGTATTTATAAGAGCAATATCGGCGGCGTATTTGCTGAAAATAATATCCCCGGAGATATTCAAAAGTTAACCCAAGCTGCTGTAAATATGGGTAACCTTGATACTGCCGGTAAGAGCGAAGATCCTTCCCTGTATACCGATTATAATGGTTTAACTTATAACTATGATGCTACCCAAGGCACTGAAGGTAGTGCCGGCAGCCCCTCGGTAAAAATTATTGAGCGTGGTAATTTGTATCAAGTAGTTTTAGTTTATACCTATGGTGAGGAAATTCCGGATGATAAAACCACAGGTATCGAAATTATTAAAACTGCAAATACCGGCTCCGTAACTACTGGTTCTACTGTAAACTATACCCTTACCGTAAACAATACCGGTAATCAAGCTGTAATGGCAACCATTGCTGATGATATGTTTGATGGTAGAGCAACTAATATCTTAGTAGATGGCGTAGCCGCCGTTGTTAATGCAGGTTCTATTGATTTAGGTCAAATTAATGCCGGTGCAAGTGTAGTTATTACTTATTCGTATACCACTACTGTAGCAGGTACGGTTGATAATACCGCAACAGTTGATGCTATCGTAATTAATACACAAGAAGAATTAACTGATAGTGATGATTTAACTGTAACCGTAACCAACCCCATCATCGACATCGAGCGTAACCCGGATCCCGAGCCGGAAGAAGAAGATGATATTGTAGAAATCGAACCCGATACCACTCCTTTGGCTCCTGCTCCGATCGTTATCGAAGAGCCTACCACTCCTTTAGCTCCGGCTCCTGCCGAAGAAGTATTGATTATCGAAGAGGAAACTCCTTTAGGTAACTTACCTCAAACCGGTGCTGCTGGTATCTCCGTTCAAATGATGTTAGCTGCAGGCATTATGCTACTTGCCATCTCCGGCTTAGCCATTATCCCCAAAGCTAAAAAATCTAAATAAGCTATAAACAAAAGGGCTGTCGCAATAACTGCGACAGCCCTTTTTAATTATATCTATGGAGGTTATCAGTTTCTTACTTTATATTTCGGGCTGTTTTGGCTTCGCCAAAAGGCGCCGGTTTTAAGCCTATTTTACTTCCTGCCAGCTTTTTTGTTGGGATTTTGATTTGCTTGCTTAGTTTTTTTGGTAGGCTTAAAACCTTTTTAAGACCTTGGGGGCTCTGCCCCCAATACCCCCGCAATTTTTTGTAAAAAATTGAGTAAAACTTTAAAAAATTAGTTTATGCGATAGCCCCTCTAATCTGCAATCTGCTAGTTGGGGTAGTGCATGCAAATGGGGCTGCTGCAAATGATTTTCTTCATTTGCGGCAGCCCCATTTAGCTTATTTAGATATTAATTGCTCTTTTATAATCCTGCCCAAATCCGCTGCAAAAGCGTTACTACTTCGGCATGGGTAGTTGTACCTTCGGGATCTAAAATATTATTGCCTTTGCCTTGGATAAGCTCAATTGCTACCGCCCATTGTAAGCTGTTTACGGCATAGTCGGAAACCAGGCCATGATCGGTAAATGCTGTTAAGGGCGCTGAAGCTGTTAGATCTTGGCCAATGTACTCGGCATAACGATAAAGTATCGCTGCCATTTGCTCACGGGTAATTGTGTCATCGGGGGCAAAGGTTTGGGCATCATAGCCATCAACAATGCCATTTGCTGCAGCCCAGGCCACCGCTGGGGCATAATAGGCATCGGCTGCTACATCGGTAAAGGTTAATTCAGCGCTATCTGTGGCTAAATCGCTATCTTCAGCTTGCATGCTTAAATTTAAGCGATAAAGTAATGTTACCATCATAGCGCGAGTAGCTTCGGTAGAAGGATTAAAGGTGGTATCGAATATACCGGCCAATAAACCCTGCTCGGCGGCAAAATGCACCGCATCATAATACCAGGCATCCACGGCCACATCACTAAACATCGACTCTGTAACTGCTGCCGTGCCTATAAAATAATAGGAAAAGTGATTGATAATAAAGGAAACAGTTTGGGTAATCGGATCGTATACTGTTTCTTGGGCTACTATTTGGCCTGCTTCGTCCATAAAATATACTACAATATTTTCCGCTGTTTCGCCATCTTGCAAAGTATAAGGTATAGTAACCTCTACTGTGCCGCCGCCTAAATTGCTAATCACTTTATCGCCTGCGCTTACAGTTAAATCATAAAGCGGACGATCGCCCACCTGCGCCTTTTGTTCTTCGCTTAAAGTGGAGGGATCTACTTTGGCCATTGCTAAAGTTGCCGCTGTACCGCCTTCTTGGGCAATGGTTTCTAAGGCTGTTTGCGATAAGGCCAAAGTGGCAATTTCCGTTGCCACAACCAGGCGTAATTCGGCATCGGCATCATTGGCCAATTCGGCCGGGTTAAAGGAGAAGTTAACGGTATTAGCTTCAGTTTCCGCATCGGCATTAAGCTCTACCAAAATATCCAATACCGGCAAAGGTGCATCATTGTCTGCTCCATCAAGGCCTGCTGCTGCTTGCTCGGCAGCCAAATCGTCTAAGGCATCTTCCACCATTGATTGCAATAAGCCCTCACTTGCCGTAGCCCCGGCAATATTATCTTGGCTAGTGGTAGCTAAATCGGTGCTTACGGTTACATTAATGCTTGGCTCGGTGGTTTCGGGATCGGGATTAGTGCCGGCATCCGTGCCAAGGCCGGTATCGGCATCAGTGCCGGTACCAATTCCGGTATTGCCATCGCCGCGATCGGGCTTGGGCGGTACCGGCAGTTTGTAAATAAGAACTTGAGTGGGATCATTGAGATCTCTTTCCAGCTCGTAAACACCTACATTCACATCACTTATGCGCAGGGCGGCAAAAGCAGTGGCTTGCTGCGCTTCGGTTGATAATGATTGATCGAAGACGGCAACAATGCCTCTAACCATATCATCCGGATGCATAATCCCAATTGACGAGCCGGCCAACAGGTTTTCGTCAATGACAAGTCGTTGATTGGGTAAATCTATCAAGTATAATTCATTGATAATTACTTTGCCGGATAGGTTTACGTCGGCTAAGCCTGCCGTATCATCGGAATCATCACCGCCGTGCAGCTGGTCTGCGGTGCTATTTTTGATATTTATAGTTGTATTGTTGGTTGCGTCACCGCTTCCGTAAACAGAGCTTATAATAGTAGAATCCGTGATGTTGATTGTAGCTTCGCCCACCGTTCCATGTACTCCTGCGGCTTGAACAGTGTCTACAGTGCTACCCTTTATCGTTATTTCCGTCTTCACAGTATGGTCACCTGTACTTCTGTGGCCGCCGTAAACGTATTTTACATTGGCATTGTTTATTTCGATGTTTGTAAGAGTGGTATCGTCACCGTATATTCTGGGATATGAACCGTCTCCGTGAACTTCATTGACATGACCACCGTTGATTATTACACTTGTCGTTTTGGTTTCGCCCTGATATCCGCCGCCGTAAATTATTATATTCTTATTTATTTCAGGGTCGGTGTTGTTGATTATTACGTTTGTTGCACCGGTTTTGCTACTAGAACTATAACTGCCGCCGTAAATGTATCCCGGGTCATAAAATCTGGCTTTTGATAAATCCACAGTTACGTTTGTTTCGCTGACTGTACCATCATGGCTTCCGCCGTAGATTTCACTCATCACGCCGCCATTCACTTTTACTGTTGTTTTAACTATACTACCTTCGTTGTCAAATCCAGCCTGACCATTACCGCCGAAAACATACCCGTCGTAATAGTTATTTTCTCCTGTTTTTAATCCTATTTGGCCACCATTGATCACTACCGTTGTGCTGTTGCTGACAGAAGCTTCACCATTTCCACCACCGTAAACACTGTCGGTGATATGGGCCCCTCCGTCGATAGTTACGAATGTATTTCCAGCTGTTTCACTATCACCTATAATATTACTATTACTTCCACCGCCGTAAACATCCTCGACTATCGCATCACCTTTCACGGTGACGTAAGTATTGCCGATGACATTTCCTGGCCCACTTATATTTAGTGAGCTGCCACCGTAAATAATCTTAACCTGGCCGCCGGTCATTGTGATCTTTGTGTTGCCGGTTAGCGCACCTGACTCCCTGCCACCGTAAATGGTCCAGTCCGACATATCGTAGTTCTCAAAGGTCGTGCTTTGGTCCCCCCACTTGGCCACAAGCGGAGTTTTCTCCCCTTCATCAAGCACCTCATTATTATTAGTATCCACATAAACAGTAGTAGTGCCGGGCTCCGTACCCGCAACTATTATAATAGCTGTCCCATTAGCATGAAGACTATTACTGAAGTATGTTGGCTCTTCCACTCCATTACCGTCCGCCGCAGCCGTACCCACAAAACTAAACATAAAAACCAGCATAATCCCGAACATCATTATATGCTGCCCAAAAACTCGCTTTTTTTGACCTCGCTTGATTTCCATAAAAAATAGCTCCTTTGTATTTTGGTATTTAAAACAGATAAATTAATTATAGCAAAATACATGATTAAAGTCAAATATATTTAACAATCGAAAGGCCTAGCCTAACCTATGGCATGGGATTTATCGCCTTGATAAATCTATATATTGCTGATGGAAAATTTTAGGGGGCTGCCGCAATAACTGCGACAGCCCCCTTTTTAATACTTTATTCTAATCCGTACTCTGCTTTATAATCTTCGTAGCCGGGGGGCAATGTTTCGGTTGCCTCATCCCATTTGGCTCCTTCTTCACGCAAGTATACAGTAAAATTGAATAAATCATCTTCATATTCATATAAATGCGTAAAAGAAATAGCTCCCAGCAAATATGTACCCGACATATTCAAGGTGTCCATTTCGGTTATCAAGCGATCAAAAACCCAGCCATCATCAGTTACCAATGGCACAAAACCATTTTGATTAAACTCGATATAATAACTTAATAAAGGGATATCATTATCAAAATCATTGCTGGCATAAATCTCGAAAAAGGGATATTCCTGGCCTTGAGCAATCCTGCCCCAAATATCATAAACACCATCAGGATAATCCTCGGAACGCGAATTCCAAATCTCCAGCGAACCATACCACTGCGTACCCACAGTTAAACCGGTAGCTGATATTGCATCTTGGGCAAGATCTTCCAAACCGCTTAAACTGCCCTCGGCAGCTTCAATAGCTGCCCATTCGCTACTGCCTTCTAAAGTAAAAGCAAAATTAGAATCTGCATCCAAGTTTAAAATTATGGTATCGCCTTCTTTAGTCATAGTGATAGTAGAGCCGGTGGCATCGGTTACTTCCATGGTAGCAGCATCATAGCTAATATTTTCGGATTCTTCGCCGGATAAAGCAAATATACCGCTGCCATCATCATTAAGCTGCAAATAACTGCCTTCGGCCATATCAAAACTTATTAAATCGGCATAAACCATTGCGCTATCCCCAAAACCTACCGAAGATAATAAATAAGTGCCGGCAATGCCGCTAGCAGCATCTTCAACTATTGGCTCATCTAGCGGCTCATCCTCTTCCGGGGGTACCGGCGAAGTAAGTATTTCATACTCTTCATCACTTACTCCGCAAGCAGCTATGCTAAAAACCATCACCATAGCTACCATAAATACTAATATTTTTTTAAACATGATATTCTCCTTAATATAAATTACATGGGGCTGGTGCAAAATGGGCATTTACCATTGGCATCGGGGGTAGCGCTAGCACCGCAAACGCCGCAAACTCCGCCCATCGGGGCAGCACCGGCAAAGCCCTGCTGCGGCGGCTGACCATAACCCTGCTGCGGCGGCTGGCCATAGCCCTGCTGCGGCGGCTGACCATAGCCCTGCTGCGGCGGCTGGCCATAACCCTGCTGCGGCGGCTGACCATAGCCCTGCTGCGGCGGCTGGCCATAGCCCTGCTGCGGCGGCTGACCATAGCCCTGCTGCGGCGGCTGGCCATAACCCTGCTGCGGCGGCTGACCATAGCCCTGCTGCGGCGGCTGGCCAT
Source organism: uncultured Peptococcaceae bacterium (assembly GCA_964372025.1). GTDB lineage: Bacteria > Bacillota > Dehalobacteriia > UBA4068 > UBA4068 > CAYJBP01. Next base: position 29,754 of record CAYJPF010000011.1, read on the forward strand.
AACCCTGCT
>CAYJPF010000011.1:29862-39346 GCA_964372025.1 uncultured Peptococcaceae bacterium
CTGCGGCGGCTGACCATAGCCCTGCTGCGGCGGCTGGCCATAGCCCTGCTGCGGCTGCTGGCCATAGCCCTGCTGCGGCGGTTGACCATAGCCCTGCTGCGGCTGCTGGCCGCTAAGTATGGCGCAGATTTCATTGCCCATTTGCTGATAGCGGACATAACGCGGGCCGCCTACCCGCTCGATATCTTCATTGCTATCATCTAAGCGGAATTTAATATCGTCAAACCAGGGGCTATCAATTTGGATATCAACCCAGAACTGATATTTGTTTTTATAACGAGGCGGATTAAAGCTTTCGCGGCGGCCATCGCCATCGCGCTCGCGGCGATAAATTTCTTCTCGGCTTTCCCGTATATCCAGATTAACGCTTAAAACTTGGCTAATCTTGATGATATCGGGGTTGCGCTCGCGCCAATTATCATAGCTGCAATAGATAAAGGTGCCATTGCGCTCGTCTACCTTAATTTCATTATCCTTGCCCAAAGAACGGCTTGGCTGAAAGGCAGCTAAAGCTTGCTCGTTTTGGCGACGATACTCTAATTGGCTTTTAATTTCGTCCACAGTGGAATGCTTGCGCTCGCTAAAGAGGGGCGAGAGTAATTTGGCACAATCTTTGCACATATCACCGTCTTCTAATTTGCGATTACCTAATAAACCTATTTTTTCGCCACAAATATCACATTCTTTTTTGTCAAATAAACCCATAATGATTAACCCCTTTCCAAAATTATTTAACGTTTACGATTGCCGCCACTGCTCTTATTTTCCTGCTTGCGTGTGCGGGTGGTGTTTTCATACAAAAAGCGGTCATAGCTTTGTTGCAACTGAAACGAACCGGGGCGCACATAATCGGCTGCTTCGGTTTTGGTAACAGCCGTATTCATTTTGGCTTTCATCGAGCCGGTTACTAAAAAGGCAATAATTATACCGCCGATCAAAGCAATAAGTATACTCATAAAAATATTTCCCTCACTTTCTCCATTATCACTATAAGGCATGCCTGCTGCCGCTGCTGCGTAAAAAATGCCAATTTCGTCAAGATAAGCAGTACAGGCACCATATAAATCATCATTTTGCAGATAAGGATCAATTATCTTATCAATACGATCAAGAGCTGGCTCGGTAATAGCTGTATGGCCAAAACCGCGACCAATAGTAATACTTTCTCGGCCGGCCGGACTATAGCCAAAAACTATACCATCCCTGCTTTGATCAACCGCATCATGCAACTCGATATATGTTTCTAAACTTTGGCCTTGCAAATTATTGCTGATAATCAAAGTGATATCACTATTATAAGCGCTGCTAATCATTGCTGCCTTGGCTTCTAATTGGCTTAGCTGATCGGCCGCTAAAAGCCCGGCCTCATCCACAATATAGCCGCCGGTTGGGATGGTAGCAGCATCGGTAGTACTTTCGCTACCGCCAATATCAATGGTAGTGTCGGCATCATTATTATTGGCTAAGCTGCCGCTAGCAGCATCACTTGCATCGCCTGCGGCTGCGCCGCTAATTTCGGCCTCGATAACTGCTAAGCCGGCGATAAAAGCCGCATCATAATCGCCATTGGTATCTAAATCAACCATGGCATCAAATACCCTGCCATCCAAATCGGTATTGAGCAAATACTCCAAATCGCCATAAGGATAGATGGCAATTGTATTTTCGATCCAATCGGATACTACCAATACCCCCGAGGCATAACTTTCATCCAAGTTGATATCATTGAATAAATAGGCTGCATAGCCGCTCCAGCTTAAATTATCATAGGGTGTGCCTACATTACGGGTTAAGGCCAAAAATCCATAATTTAGCTCTTCGCTAAGGCTGCTATATACCTCGTTAATGGCCAGCCGCTCTTCTTCGGTCATTACAAAGGCCAGGTCGAAAACATATTGATAGGCAGCATTATCATAGGCAAAGGTTGTATAATCGCCATAATAATAATCATCATAATAAGCATAATAATAGTTATCATAATAAGTATCATCATAAGCATTATCGGCAGCCATTGCCGTAAAAGGCAAGCTTAAAGCTAAGATTGCTAAAATAATTATCATAAATAATTTAGCTTTCATCTGCCTAACCTCCTACCTATAATACGGCCTGCGCAATTAAGTAAAGGGGAATAGCCGAGGCAATCGTTATCCCTAAGCGATACAGCCATAACTTGCCCTTATCAATAGGCAAGCGGCCCGAAACACGGCCGGTTTGACCATTAATTGCAAATTGATACAGCTCGCCATTAAACTTGGTATTTAGCATCCAAATTGGCAGTAAGGCATATTTGATATCTTCACCATGCATATTAATAAAGCTGCTGTTTTTATTAACAGTGGTATAGCCGCTAACCGTATTTTTAAGGCTATCTTCCAAAGAACCCTCCACACGATTAGAGGCCCGCTCGGAGCATTCTTCTACCCCTACATCAAATTTATCGGCAAAATAGCCGGCCATATACATGGGGCTAAATTCGGCAATTTCCTGATAATTAAAAGGCTCTACGCCATCCATATATTTATCGTCCATTTTAGTGGAGGCATCAACCGGGATATTATCAAAAGCCACATTACCGGCTCTAAAAACATCATAAGTTTTGGTTTGGGTATAATTATAATTGCTATCGCTCCAGCGCCTTACCTTGGTGGCCGTAAAATTCATATGGCCGCTACCGCTACAGGTAAATAACCAAAACGGCACATAAAGGCCGCTAATTTTTTGCAAGCGATTGCCGGCAGTAAAACTGCTGGGTAAAAGCGGCTTGCCTTTATAAAAATCACGCAGCATATTTTGTGCCTGATCGCGATTAATTTTAAATGGCAAAACATAATCCGGTTTAACCATACCGCTAACATTACCGCTCATTACCACCGGATTACCACAATACATACATTCGGTAGCCACCGTATTACCATCGGAAACAACCTCGGCGCCGCAGGATGTGCAAATAAAGCCGGCCTGCTCGCCCATATTTTGCTGATTATCAACATAACCGGCCAAGTTCCAATCGATATTGGTACCGGTTTCGGCAGCTTGCGCTTGCATTTGTGCCTCGGCATCCGGTTGATTAAATAAACCTTGCGGAAACTCGCTATCACAAGAAGCACAAAGCAGCATTTGCTTTTCCGGGCTAAACTCTAAAGGCGCCCCACAAGCAGGGCATTGGTACTTTAACATCGGGTCGTTCAAACTGAGCCCTCCTTTCAAGTTGGCTAGCTGCCTGCTAAATAGCCGGGCTAGCTAAGGGCATAGGTTTTAGCAGCCAAGCTAGCTAAAACCTATGCCTAATTATTATTTACTGAGCATCATTTTCGTCGAAAATATCGCCGCATTCCGGGCAGAATTTAGGCGGATTTTTAGGATCTTCCGGCTGCCAACCGCATTTATCGCAACGATAAAGCGGAGCATCGGCCGGTTTTTTAGCGCCGCATTGGGGGCAGAATTTGCCTAAATTGCTAGCGCCACAGGTGCAGCCCCAGCCTTGCGGAGCAGCAGGCTTAGGCGTACCACATTCATTGCAGAATTTACCGGCATTACCGGCCTTGCCGCAAGCACAAGCCCAGGTATCGGCGGCAGGAGCAGCCGGAGCGGGGGCGGCGGGGGCAGCCGGCGGAGCTTGTTGATATTGCTGCTGCGGCGGCTGTTGCGGATAACCCTGTTGCGGCGGATAGCCCTGTTGTTGCGGCGGATAACCCTGCTGCTGGGGATAACCTTGTTGCTGCTGTTGCCCCATGGCAAATAAATTGGCGGCATTACCACCGGCGCCTTGAGCCATATTCATGCCGGCAAAGGCCATAAAGGCACCTTGGCCTTCATTGGCGGCAGCGGCTTGCATGGCTTCGGCTTGTGCGCCAACCAAATGGGCAGCGGCCATAGTAGGATTGCGGAAAGCGGCATTGCGCTGCAATTCCTTAATCATTGCCTCATCTTCTTCCGAGGCCTTAACCGAAGATACGCCGAAGGAGTGAATTTTTATACCACGTAATTCGCCCCATTTTTTAGAAAGAACATCATTTAAAGCATCGGCCAATTCCATGGTATGGCCGGGCAAAGAGCTATAACGAATACCCATATCGGAAATTTTGGCAAAAGCCGGCTGCAGGGCAGTCATCAATTCGCTTTTTAATTGGCCGTCGATTTGAGCACGATTATAATCATCGCTGATATTACCGCAAACATTGGTATAAAAGAGCATGGGGTCGGTAATTTTATAAGAATATTCACCGTGGCAACGAATAGCGATATCGATATCAAGGCCAACATTTTTATCAACAACCCTAAACGGTACCGGGCTGGGCGTACCATATTTATTGCCCATAATTTCCTTGGTATTAAAGTAATAAATACGCTGATCTTTGCCGGGCTGGCCGCCAAAGGTAAAGCGTTTGCCGATATTCATAAAGCTTTGCTTAATCCCTTCGCCTAAGCCGCCATGAAAAATAGAAGGCTCGGTGGAGGTATCATAAGTAAATTCGCCGGGCTCGGCGCATAATTCGGTAACCTTACCATTATCAACAATAATCATGCATTGGCCATCGGCCACAGCAATAACCGAACCATTAGTAATAATATTAGGCTCGCCCTTGGTATTAGAGCTGCGCCCCCCAACATTTTTTTGGCCTTTACGAACAATAATTTCATTAGGCAAGGCTTCGCAATAGAAAAACTCTTTCCACTGATCGGCCAAAACCCCACCGGCTGCACCGGTAATAGCCTTAATTAAACCCATAAATAATCCTCCTTATTTTATATTATTATGTTTATTATATCATAAATATATAGTAAACCTAACTTTAACAGTAAACTTGCTACATATTTATGATATAATCCTGCCATAAAAAATTCTGGGCCGTTCTTTGGCCGAGAATTTCCGGCGATTAAATAAAGCTCTATAATAATCACCTTGTGATTATTATAGCATATATTTTTGATAAATCAAATATTTATCTAAATTATATCAGAAGCAGCTTAAATAATAAATGTGCCAAAAGGCACATTTGCAAAAATAATAGTTTTATATTATAATATAGTTAAATAATATTGCCAATTTTGAAAGGTGGAAAATATATGCGCCGTCAGGCTTCTAAGGATCATGGCATTTTGCTATCCTATATTATTAATATGATTTTTCATGCCGAATGGGCAGCCATTGCCCTAATTTGTTTTGGCCTAAGCAAATGGGTTAATTTTCCTTCGCTAATCTGGCAAATAGCGCTGGCGGTTTGGTTTATTTGGCCGGCTATTATCACCTTTGTGCTGGGCGCTATGCTAGCCCATACCAATGATGATCAGCCGCCCAAGCCCAATATTAACCCTTACTCTGCCAAAAACAGCACCTTTAATAGTAAACAAGATAATCAAGAAAGGGCTGATTAAAATGTTAAATATCTTTCATATTTTAGGGCCGGTGATGATTGGCCCTTCCAGCTCGCATACCGGCGGTGCGGTACGGATTGGCTTAATTGCCGGTTCGCTTTTGGGCAGCCCTGCTATAAAAGCCCGTATTTTTTTACATGGTTCTTTTGCCCAAACATATAAAGGCCATGGCACCGATAAAGCCTTAGCTGCCGGCATTTTAGGCATGCATCCCGATGATGAAGGCATCCGAACCAGCCTGGAAAAATGCGCCGAATTGGGTATAGATATCGAGTTTATCCCCACTACCATCGAAAATGCTCATCCCAATACCGTTTTAATTGAGCTAATTGCCGCCAATGGCAATAGTATTGAATTAGAGGGGGCTTCAATCGGTGGCGGTAATATTCAAATTAATAAAATTAATGGCCAAAAGGTTAACTTTTCGGCACAGAATACTACTATTATTATTCCCCATGATGATAAAGCCGGCCTAGTGGCCGCAATTACCGGCCTGGTGGCCGAAACCGGGCTTAATATTTCCAATTTAAGCCTATCACGGGATAAAAAAGGTGGCAATGCTTTGGTTACCATCGAAATTGATGGCTTAGCCAGCCCCGATTTGCGCCAAAAAATTCTGCAAATTAAACATGTTACCGATTGTATTATCGTTAAACCGATTTAATAGCGATTTAATTAGGAGGCTAAAATATGATAACTTATCAATCCTTGGCCGATTTAATAGCTTTGGCCGAACAGGAGGGGCATTTAATTTCCGATTTGATTTTTGCCGAGCAGGCCAAGGCCATGGAAGTAAGCAGCGAAGAACTGTATCATAATATGGAAATTAATTATCAAGTTATGGCTAATTCGATTAAGCAGGGTTTGGTTAAGGATATTAAATCAACCAGTGGCTTAAGCGGTGGCGATGCTTATTTGCTTAATCAGCAGCTAAATAGCAGTTTGTGCGGTGGTTTAATCCCTAAGGCCATTAGTTATGCCTTGGCTGTTGCCGAGTATAATGCGGCGATGGGCAAAATTGTAGCCAGCCCCACAGCAGGATCTTGCGGGGTATTGCCGGGGGTATTATTTGCCCTAAAAGAACAAAATAATTATAGTGATAAGCAGGCGATTATGGCTATGTTTAGTGCCGGGGCAATTGGTATGATTATCGCCAATAAAGCCTCGATATCCGGTGCCGAGGGTGGTTGCCAGGCCGAAATCGGCTCGGCTGCGGCCATGGCGGCCGGCTTGGCCGTAGAATTAGCAGGCGGCAGCCCCCAGATGATTGGCCAGGCAGTGGCTATCGCCTTAAATAATATGATGGGCCTGGTTTGCGACCCGGTGGCAGGCTTGGTCGAAATCCCCTGCATTTATCGTAATGCAGCAGGTGCGGCCAATGCCCTAACCGCCGCCGAAATGGCTTTAGCAGGCCTTAAAAGCATTATCCCGGTTGACGAAGTTATCCTAACCATGAAAAGAGTAGGCGATGCCCTGCATCCCTCTTTAAAAGAAACCGCCCAAGGCGGCTTAGCGCAAACCCCTACCGGTAAATTATTATTTAAGCAAGTTTTTGGCAATCAGGCTTAGCCACCAGGTGTCAAATCATCCCTTTAATGTTTTAAAGAAGTTAGTGGGTTAAAACATTGACATTTTGTAGTATGTGTTTGCATTAAGTTGGCTGATATGGTATACTAAAATTAGTTAAGCCCTATAAAAATTGAGGAGGAAAACAGATGAGGGATTTTATCAAATCGGAACGACTTAATAATGTTAAATATGAAGTTAGAGGAGTAGTACCTGCTGAGGCCGATAAAATGGTGGCTGCCGGCGAAAAAGTGCTTAAGCTTAATATTGGCAACCCGGCCATTTTTGGTTTTAATGCCCCCGAAAGCCTCTTTGAAGCTTTAAAAGAGGGTATTTATAAGGCGCAAGCTTATTCCGATTCTAAAGGCATGATAGCAGCCAGAGAGGCAATTTTGGCTTATCATCAAGGCAAAGGCTTACCCAATATTACCGTAAACGATATTTATACCGGCAATGGTGCCAGCGAGCTAATTACCATGTGTATGCAGGCCTTATTAAATCCGGGCGACGAAATTTTAATACCATCCCCCGATTATCCGCTTTGGACTGCTTCGGGCACTTTAGCCGGCGGCAATGTTATCCATTATCATTGTGATGAAGCCGCTGATTGGAATCCCGATTTGGCTGATATTCGCAAAAAAATTAGCCCTAAAACCAAGGCTATCGTTATCATCAATCCTAATAATCCTACCGGTGCTTTATACAGCAAGCAGGTATTAAACGATATCGTGGAAATTGCTCGCGAGCATGATTTAATGATTTTTTCCGATGAAATTTACGACCGTATTGTATATGAAGGCGAGCATATTTCGATAGGTGCTTTGGCGCCTGATTTGCCGTGTATTACCTTTAACGGTTTAAGCAAATCGCATATTGTATGCGGTTATCGTTGCGGCTGGATGGTTATAAGCGGTGATAAATCGAAGGCTAAAGATTTTATTGAGGGTTTGGATACGATGTCATCGATGCGTCTTTGTTCTAATGTATTGGCGCAGGCGGTGGTACCGGCATCGTTGGCGCAGGATGATACTGCCTATTTAACCCAGCCGGGCGGCCGTTTATACGAGCAGCGCAACTTAGTTTATCAGGCCTTAAACGATATCCCCGGTATTAGTGCTGTTAAGCCGAGCGGATCTTTATATATTTTCCCTAAAATTGATATTGCAAAATTTAATATTAAGGATGACCAGCAATTTGCGATGGATTTCCTTCATGCGCAGAAGGTATTATTGATTCAAGGCAGCGGTTTTAACTGGCCAAGCCCCGACCATTTCAGGGTAGTATTCTTACCGCAGATGGAGGATTTAAAAGCAGCCATTGACAAATTAGCAATTTTCCTAGACACCTATAAGCAGTAAAAAGTTTTACTCAATTTTTTCCAAAAAATTGCAGGGGTATTGGGGGCAGCGCCCCCAAGGTCTTAAAGGTTTTAAGCCGCCTCAAAAAACATAACTAAGCACACAAACACAAAGAACTAGCCCCTAATAAAATTAGGGGCTAGTCAGGCCATCAAAAAACTACGTTTTTTGATGGCCTGAGCAATATTCTCTCCAAAACCGGGAGAGAATATTGGCAGCTACGCTGCAACTTATTGAACGCAAGGGGGGCAAGCCCCCCTTTCCATCCCCCCACGGGGAATTGAATTTTGGCTTTTTTGACAGTATAAGAACTAGCCCCTAATAAAATTAGGGGCTAGTTCTTATATTATGAACAATTTAAAAAGAAGTAAAAAAAGCGGCTTAAAACCGGGCGGCTTTTGGCGCAGCCAAAACAGCCCTCAGCTAAGCCTACATATCATTAAAAGCCAACAATATCTATCATGAATTAATACAACAAGAAGGCTATCGCAATTATAAAAATATTTGCGATAGCCTATTTATTTTGCTTTATTGATGATAGCACCTTGCTTTGCTATAAAGAATTTAGGGGGTTATTAAGAGCATAGGTTATTGTTAGTGAGCTGGTTATAGGTTAGATTGCTTAGCGTAAAATGGCTTGAACCCAAGTGGTTTTGCCCCACAAGCGGCGGCAGCTAGCGGTTTAGCCGCTACAACACGTAGCCCCACTACGAGTAGCAGCGTCCGCACCACTATCTGCTCGCCGCTTGAGGTGCAAAACTGCTTCGCACCCCTAAACCAAACTCATTAAAATTTAGGTTTAAAGTTATTTTATTGCTAAAAATGCATATTTTCGCTTAAATTATAGTCCAGCTAGAGTTTGGCTTAGGGGCACATGGGTTCAAGTCATTTTACGCTAAGCACGAGCCCATAATCCGAACCCACCTTGGGTGTGAGGTTTTTGCTGCTTGTTTTTAGCTGGGTTGTAGATTGCTTACATTTTTCGGCAGATAATTATATTTGTTGTGCTTCGTGTGTTGGAAGGTTTTTTTGCCCTCGCCTACGTTTGCTTGTCTGTTTCCTCTGGTCGCAGAGGGGGATGTTACTTTTTGGTCGCAAAAAGTAACCAAAAACGACCGCTGTTGCGCAGCAGCGGACCCGGCGCTGTAATGTGGACTCGCTTCCGCTAAGGCCGCATAACTCGT
>CAYJPF010000012.1:0-38745 GCA_964372025.1 uncultured Peptococcaceae bacterium
TTTTCTTGGTTTGGGTTGTGCTTATATTGTACCAAAAAGAACCAAAAAAACTTTTGATTAAAAAGACATTTCCTTAATATATATATTCATGAACTCTTGATCAGCAGATAATTCAATATAATCAACTGCTTTTGTTTGCTTTGCTAAATATTCAATATTTTCCTCAGCTAATAATAAAAGTGCAGCTCCACCTGCTGCGGCATTGCCTAAAATATCCACTTTCGCCGCCAAGCCGGGCGGGATTAAACCAATTTTAGCAGCCGAATTAATATCCAAATATGAACCAAAACCACCTGCTAAATAAAAATTATCGATATCCTCACTCTTAAGACCTAATTTAGCCATTAAGGTTAATATTCCGGCCGCAATAGCACTTTTAGCCAGCTGCACCTGACGAATATCAGCCTGAGTAAAGCGAATTTCAGTACCCGGAATAGCTATATAGGCTATGCCCTGCTCGTCCAAGCCAATATAATCGGCCAAAATATGACCGCCTTTTTGCAACTGACCACTTAAATTACAGGCCGAACTTGCCAGTAATACCGCTATCATATCCAAAATACCCGAGCCGCAAAAACCTCGGGCCGGCTGATTATCGATAGTTTGATAAATCAATTGGCCATCTCTTTGCTCAATTTGCCAAATAGCCCCGCTCTCGGCACTCATGCCATGCTCAATGCCCACCCCTTCAAAAGCCGGGCCGGCGGCCGTGGCACAGCTAAGCACTCGCCCCTGATGACTTAGGGCAATCTCGCCATTGGTGCCAATATCGGCAATAATTGCCGTTTGGTTAGGGTTGAACATATTAGCCTTAAGCAAGCAACAACTTAAATCCGCCCCGGTATAAGCGCTGGTACAGGGCGGTAAATAAAAGTCTATATTATTCATCTTATGCCAACTATTAAAAAGACTATGCGGTTTAAAGGGCACAAAACCAATCGGTTTAGGATCGAAATCGGCAAAATAATGGAGCATAGTGGTATTGCCGGTGATAATCCCCTTTTCAATTTTATCCATAGTTATTTTAGCACTGCTACATAGCTCGTCGATAAATTGACTAAGCTGATTATCAATGGCCTGCACCAGGCTACGATAATCATTTTCGATACCATATTGAATACGCGAAATAATATCTGCACCAAAACGGCGCTGGGCATTAGCGGCCGAAACCCTGGCCACGATATCACCTTTTGCATCCAATAAATAGGCCACTACCGTGGTGGTGCCGATATCGATAACCAGCCCATAATGGTCGGCATCAAAAATTGGTTTAAAATTATGCTGCGGCTTGGTAATGCCATCTGTTAAGATTTGCTGCTGCTTGGTTTGGGGTATAAAAATATAACCTTCGCCCCAAATTTGGGCAAAACAAGCCAGCCTAAAGCCCTGCTCTAGGCGTTCTTTGCCTAATAAGGCAGCCTCCTGATCGCAAATTGGGCTGGCTTTACCTTCTATTTTGATTAAACATTTACCACAATGGCGATTTGCTCCGCATGGTAGCGGATAGTCGATATTTTGATTAGTCAATAGGTCGCTAGCTTGGGTTTTGATTTGATAATTATAGGCGATTTTTTTCATTATGATTCCTTTGCTATTTATTAAGCTATATCCGCATCATGCGGCTTATCTTATATTTTAGGTATTGATAAATTGATTATGGGCTTCTTCATCAAAATCTACTTGCCTGGTTGGGCAATTAGCTTTGGGGCAGATCGAACAGCTGCTGAATTCCTCTTCGGCGGCAAATACCAAGCCTAGGCCGGATTTTAGGGGGCTAATTAGGCCGCTTTGCAGGATTGATAGGTTTAGCTGCTGATAAGCACCTTCTAAAATAGCAAATAATTTATGGTTTTCGGCCACGCTCCAATCTATAACCGAACCGGGGGCTATCATTATTGAATAGCTTAAGCCCAGCTCGGCCTCGATACATAGATGCAAATCTTCGCGCGCCGACAAATATCCTAAATAGGCTATTTGATCTAAGATATAATTATCCAGCGGGTCATCATATTCTTTAAGCCGCTGATAAATTTCCATACCGCAACTTAATAAATATACATAAGTATTGGCTTCGGCATCCATTTTTTTGGCAAAAATACGACTATTTAAAATTTGATTACCAATTTTTGCTTGATTTTCTTCAATAAATTCAATATTAACGGCTCTTAAAGCTAAACATGGCTTAATAAATTGCTTATTTTGCTGCCATAATTGCTCTGCTCTTTGATAAATAGGGCTATCTTCTTTAGTATGCAATAATTCGGCTAGTTTTGGCAAACCAAAATGCAATTCTAAATCTTTTTTGATAATTGTTGGCATATTTTATCTTCCTTTGGCTGCAATTCCCAGCACTAAATCCACTTCATTAACAGTTACGGCTAATTCTTTGGCAATTTGTAAGCGATCAAAGCCATCATCATGCAAATTTACAATCATGGCCGAACGATTTGTCGAAGAAATCTCCGGCACGGAGCTAATTTTGGGGAAATTAGGTGCTTTAACCGGTTCTTCTTCTTTGGCTAGGGCAATTTTTTGCTGCTTTTGTTGCTTTTTTAGGCTCATCTCATGCTTAAGCTCTAAATTGGCTTGCTGAAATAAGGCCAAATTATTCTCGACCTGCGTTTTAGAATTGATGGCCAGCTCCCTAATCTCCCTAATGCGGCTATCTAATTCCCGCTTCGAGGCTTCGGTGCTGCTATTAAAATCGTCGATTAATTCTTCCATGGTACTATAAAGCGCCAGGAGCTTTTTCTCCTTCTCGGCTAGGGATAGCAGGTTTTTACGTGATTTGGCAAATAAACATTTGCATATTAGGGCAAATATGCATAATAAAGCAAATACATAAAAAACAAATAGATAAATTGAACTAGTCATCATTCACCTCAAATTTTAATATCGATGGTATGCACGCCTAAGGATGTAGGTTTAAATGGCTGATCCTGGCTTTGTTCTGCATTATCGCCATCATATTGATCCTCTTGCTGCTCATAGCTATTGCCGCTACTTTCCTTTTCTTCATCTTTGATATAGGCTTCTTCAATTTTTTCGGTTTGCGCTACCCTGGATTTTTCCAATTCGGCCAAGGCCTGGGTATGCATGGCCTGGAAATTTTGGCCAATTTCATGTTGACGCTGCAGCTGGCTGGTATCCCGCACAAAATCTGCTGCTCTGGTAACCATAATTTGCGAATCAATACCTTTTATCATTGCAAAACCCCCTTAATTTATTGCCCATAATTTATTCCCCTTCATAAGGGCCAAAGCTAACTTCGCCTTCTACCAGGCGGAATGTACCTTTAGGTGTGGGTACAACTACTTTAAAATTAGCCGAAGCTATCGCAATTTTTACCCCCGGATGCACCATTTCTACAATATTTATTCTGCCCATGGCAGCTTCTTGCAATTCCAGATTTAAAATACCTACTTCTTCATTATATTCATCTAAAAGGCGCAGATTATGCTCTAAATTGATTATAATAACCTGATTTTTATTGGCCTGATCTTCGCTTAATTCCGGCATACGGCCAAAATATTCTTTGATTGTAGTTAGCTTGCCGATATCTTTATTCAATGTGCGCAATAAATCATGTAATTGATAAAGACGTGTGCGCTTTTTGGGCATCATACCAACCCCTACCTCGGTGGCGGCCTCGGCTATTGAGCCGATGGTTTTAGCGCAAATGGTATGGGCAGCCATGGCCCTCCCCCCAACTATGCTGGAGTTTTTGCCCTTTAGAATAATATGATTACCGGCTTCTATATTGCTATGAGCCACAGTATTGGCCGTAACCGAGCCATCGGCAATAATAGTTGCTCTTTCGATATAACCGGCAAATACATTACCGGCCGCCTCTACATGCCCTTTATTTAGGCCTTGAATACCACGGCGCAAAACAATATCGCCACCGGATATAATGGTGGCACTTTCCACCACGCCGCCGATTTCGATATTGCCGCTGGCCTTGATTATCATGCCCGGCAGCACATTGCCGGCAATTAAAATACTGCCATCAAAATCGATATTACCGGTAGATAAATCGGCATTGCCACGCAAAGTATAAACATCGGAAACATTAATTGTATTATTAGCATAAACAATCATGCCATTACGCTCGGCATATAATTCGGTACCGGCCTCATTGGTATAAATATTTTTGCCTTTAGGAAAGGCCACATCTTTACCGGGATTAGCCTTAATTTCATTGCCTTTAATTGTTTGACCGGATAAACCCAAGGTAGCAAGCTTACGGCTAATTAATAATTGGCCGGCTTTTACATTTTCGAATAAATCCAATTCCCGATATTGCACTATGCCTTTATCATCAATTTTGGGCTTGCCTTTTTTTTCTAAATCAACATGATAGGTTAAATAGCCGTTTTTGCCATGAATAGGCGGTTGCGATTTGGCAATTAAATAGCGCTTATAGGGCTGCTTTTCTTTAATAAAATTGCGCAAAGCCAAATCTAGCAAGCCTGAAACAATGCCCTTTTCGGCTAATTTAGCTATTAAAGAATCATAATCGAGGGGTTTGCCGCCAAAATCGGCTGCCAAAAAATAAATAAAGCCCTCCTCATCTTTATTATCTACGACTAAGTCAAAATCCTCGTCGAGGATAATTTCGTCTTGGGGCGGGGCTATTACTTCCCTGCCCCAACCATGGTTAATAATACTATCTACTTTATTTTGCTTTAAATCGCTGATATTTTTGCGCACAATATATTGGCTTAATTTTTCATCCAAATAACGGCTACCATTGCCGATAGGGGCAAATAACTCTAAAATAACCCCTTCTTCGGTATAGCTTAGATTAAAAAAACCATTAATATCTTTAATCGATTCTAAACCATTAATCCCCGGCTTAATCGCCAGCAAAGTAATGGTTTTAACCATAGGGGTTGGCTTAACCTCGAAGAATAAGGCGCTGGCTTCTACCCCAAAATGGCTGGTTGCTGCGGCTATACAGTTTTCCTGGCTATCTGCAATAAAATATTTAGCCTTAACTTTTTGCATAAAGCTCCCCCTTTAGTTTATAATTTTAAACTATGTCTTTTAATTTGATGCGCATTTTTAAAAGCACCCGCGAATGAATTTGCGAAATTCTGGATTCGGAAACTTCTAAAATCTCGGCAATCTCCTTAAACATTAATTCTTCATAGTAGTAAAGGCTGATAACTAATTTTTCCTTTTCGGGCAATTCTTCGATTACTTCGGCTAGGATATTGGCCACTTCTTTTTTTAGCGTGGCCTGTTCCGGGGTTTTAATATTATCGCTGCTGATTAAAGAACCCATATTTTGGCTACTATTATTGGTATCTTCAAAATAAAGCAGATTAAAGGCATGATTTTTTAATAAAACCTTACGCACATCATTAATATTAACCCCTAAACTGGTTGCTACTTGTTGATCGGTAGGCGCTATGCCAAACTCGTTTTCGTGGCGCGAATACACATCAGCGATAGCATTAATTTTTTTGCGCAAGCTCGATGGCGCCCAATCCTGGTCGCGCATATAATCCAAAATTTCGCCTCTAATTCTGGTAACGGCATAGGTTTCAAATTTTACTTTATGGCTTAAATCAAACTTTTCTACCGCATCAATTAGGCCAATAGCACCGCAATTTATCAAATCATCATATTCATTAAAATTATTATAGCGCGGCATCATACGCCAAACCAGCTTTTTAACCATACTTAAATAGTGAACAATCAGCGCATCTTTGGCTGCTAAATCATTATGCAATTTGTAGTTTAACCATAATTGATCTAAATCTTTTTGCGATTGCTCGGCCAAAATGCTCACGCTCCTATCTATATAAGTTGATTAGCCACAGCTAACAGGTTTGACTAGCGGGAATCTTCACGCAGCATTTGCTGCTGCCAACGTAAAATAAACTTAGATATAACTCGTCTGGCATCTTCGCTATAAGGCGGAAATTCTATGCCTAAACGATACCTTTTGGTAGTTAAATCTTGATTTTCGATTTGGCGCACTATGCCCAATAGATTAAACTCGGTTTTTTGTTCGGGGCCAATAGGCAAGCTTAATACCACATGTAATTTGTCGCCATGCTCATAATTCTTTTGTGAATTAAACGAAATACCTGTTTCGCTTAAATTATTAGTTAAAACTTCTTCCCAGGGTGTGGGATCATCGGCTATTTCCTGATCGGTAGGCGGAAAAGGGCCGCCCAAAAAAGGCCGCGCCTTAATATTTAAATTTATGCGCAAACGATAAGAATTACGCCTTTGCTGCTTGCGTGGTTCTGATACTCTTTCTAAAGCCATCAAGCGCAAATTGCCTTCGACCAAAATCTCGTCTACCAGGGAATCTACCGAAAAACGGCCATTATCACGATAATAAAAAACGGTAACTTTTTGCTTTAGTTTTAAAATAATCGGTACACTGCGGAATAATGGTACCGAGGCAATCAAAATACCATCTTCGGTAATATCCTCAATCATGGTAGGAAATACCCTACCGCCCGAAACGGAAATACCTATTTTATCGCCAATTTTTAAAACCTCTTTTTTTGCCATATTCTCCACCACTTTATAATTTATTTAAGTATATCTAAAATTATCTAATCAAACGCGAAAAAAATCTAGCTAAAGGGCTATGCTCATTTACCTGATTAGGTAATTCGGCCAAATTTTGGGCAATATGCATAAAACTACGCCCGGAAAGGCTCTTAGGCTGACCAATCAAAATTGGGTTTTGGGTTTTGATAGCCTGCCCGATATCCTTATTATACAGTATACTACCTAAAGGTTGAATTTGTACATTTAAATATTTAGAGGTAATGCGCATAAAGCTTTCGGTAGCATTTTCGGCCTCTTTTTGGGTTTCGGCTTTATTCATAATTAGGCTAACCGGTGGCATTAACGGTTTAGCATTAATGGTTTTTAGCAGGGCATAAGCATCTAAAATTGCAGTAGGCTCGGGTGTTGTTACAATAATTGCTTCGGTAGAGGCTTGCATTAATTGCAAAACCGTATCATTAACCCCGGCACCCGAATCGATAAGGATAATATCAATTTTTTGCTTAAAAAGTTGCAAATCGCCTAAAATTGTAGCTAATTTATTATCATCCAAATTTAATAGTTGATTGATGCCGGAACCACCGGAAATAAAGTTAATTCCGCCAATCCCCTCTTGAATAATATCTACCAGCTTTTTTTCGCGGTTTAGAACATGGCTTAAATTATAGCGCGCCGGCTCGCCCAGCATAACATCGATATTGGCCAAGCCAAAATCGGCATCAATAATCAGCACCTTAAACCCTAATTTGTTTAAAGCGATGGCTAAATTTACCGTAGTTACCGATTTACCTACCCCACCTTTACCACTGGCAATGGTAATAATCTTCATTGCTCTTTCCTTAGCCGGATTAAGAGCGGCAAGCTCGGCCTTATGAACAATTTCTCTTAAATTTTGTGCTTGATCCGCCATATTAATGCTCCAGTATTTTCTTTGCCAAATCATTGGCATCTGCAATTTCTAAATCATCGGGCACATTTTGGCCGGTGGTAATATAGGCCAAAGGCTTTTTAGCATAATGGCAAATATTTAAAATTGTGCCGCGATAGCTGGTTTCGTCCAGTTTAGTTAATAATAATTTATAATCGCCTACAAAATTATAGGTATCGATAATTTCCAAAATCGAATTATAGGCCGTAGTTATCGAAATGCATAATAAAACTTCTTCCGGGGCGGCCAATTCTAAAATCTGGGTTACATCCTCGATATGCTGGCTATCGCCGGGGCTTTTACCGGCCGTATCGATAAAGATGATATCGCAATCGGCCATCGTTTCTAAAACTTCGCTTAATTCTTCCATCCGATAGGCAATGCCTAAGGGGATATCCAAAATATCGGCATAGGTTTTTAGCTGCTCATGGGCGGCGATGCGGTAGGTATCGGTATTGATAACACCAACTTTGCATTTATCATGAATAGCAAATTGCGAGGCCAATTTAACCAGGGTTGTGGTTTTGCCCACCCCGGTAGGGCCTAAAAGCAAAACAATTTTTTGCTTATACTTTTTAAGGGTAATTGGCTGAATTTGCGATAATTCTTCGCTGATTAAATTACTCAAAATCTCCTTAGCTTGGGAATCTTTGCCATTTTTAAGGATGGTTTCTGTTTGACGGCATAAGGATAAAGCCAAATCATCCAGTACTAAATTCTCCACTAATTTGATATATAAATCTTCTACTTCCGGCAAAAAATCATAGCTAATATCGCGCTTGATATGGCTAAATTTTTTCATAAAATCATTTAGCACATGATCTAAATTGTCGATGCGGGTATCGATTTCGTCTAATTTATTATGATTTAAGGCTTTGCTGATATAATCGGCCTTTTTTTGGGCATTAGCCAGCTCTTTTTGGGGCAGCGCCGGTTCGGCCAAAAGCTTGTCGCTTAAGGCTATGATATCGGTTTCGTTAATTTGAGGCTCGGCCGATTTGGGATCTTGATACTTTTGGCCATTAAGTGTAGCCGCAAAAGAATTGGGCTGCTCGTTTTCATAAATTAATTGCTGGCCATGATAAGCCAAATCGGCATAGGCCGAAGTAGGCGGCAAGCTGCGGCGCTCGGCCGAATTTTTGCGGGGCTCATAGGCCACCATAACCTCTACAATTGGCTTTTGAAATAGGTTTTTTACGCCCCGTTTTTTTACTTTACGGCTATTTAAAATTACCGCATCGGCACCCAATTCTTTAACGATATCGTCCATAGCAGTTCGCATATCTTTGGCTTCGTATTTTTTTACCAGCATCGCAATCACCACCTATTAGGATAAGCGCAAAACGCCTTCGGAATAAACTTCTACACTTTGTTCAATTTCATTATAGGATAAAACAATTAAATCGGCCGAAATCTGCTCAGAAATCTTTCTAAACTGACGCCTTACCAAAGGCGAGGTTAAAATTAAGGGGATATTACCCAAATTACGCACTCTTTCGACCAATACCCGCAAATTATCAAAAATTACTTTTAGCTGTGCCGGGTCTAAGGCTAAATAGGCGCCATGCTCGGTTTGCTTGGTATGTTCGGCAATTAATTGCTCTAAGGCCGGGTCGAGGGTGATAACATGGGCTTTATCATCTACAATAAAACGCTTGGATATCATCCGCCTTAAGGATTGGCGCACATATTCGCTTAATAAATCCGGATCATGGGTGATGCCGCCATAATCGCCCAAGGTTTCGATAATTGTAGCCATATCCCTAATCGGAATATTTTCCCTTAGCAAGTTGGCCAGCACTTTTTGCACTTCGCCCAAGGAGAAAATCTTGGGGATAACCTCGTCAACTAAGGCCGGTTGCTGGCGTTTTAAGTTTTCGATTAGGGTTTGTACCTGCTGCCTATTTAATAGCTCATGCGAATGGCGCTTAACAATTTCGGTTAAATGGGTGGCAATTACCGAAGGCGGATCGATTGTGGAGTAGCCGGCAATTTCGGCATTTTCCCGCTCTTCTTTATCAATCCATAAAGCCGGCAGGCCAAAGGTGGGCTCTACCGTTTCGATACCATAAATTTCCTCATCGGGCTCGCCTGTTGCTAAAGCCAATAAATGATCGGCCATAACCTCGCCACGGGCCACCTCTACCCCTTTAATCTTGATTACATAGGTATTATTGCCCAGCTGAATATTATCCCGCAGGCGAATAGATGGCACAATAACCCCCAAATCCAGGGCGCATTGCCGCCTAATCATCACTACCCTATCTAAAAGGTCGCCGCCTTGGCTTACATCCACCATGGGCACTATGCCATAGCCAAATTCCAGCTCGATGGGATCTACTTGTAAAAGAGCAGTTACATTTTCCGGCTTGCGTTTTTCCTTGGCCATTTGTTCGGCCTCGTCTACCTGCTCTTCTTCTTCGGGCACCATTAGGCTTTGACGGCGCATATTGCCCACAACAATCAAAATAATAGCCAAAAGCCACATAATAGGCTTGGGAAATCCGGGAATAAAACTTAAAGCAAAAACCAAAAGGCCGCTAATTAAAATAACATTAGGATAAGCCCCCAGCTGGCGGCCGGCTTCCTCGCCAAAGCTTTCCTGATTACCGCCGGAACGGGTTACAATAATACCCGAAGCCGTAGATACTAATAAAGCAGGGATTTGGCTAACCAAGCCATCGCCTACTGTAGCTAGGGTGTAGATAGTAACAACCTCGCCAATCGGCACATCTAGGGTTAAAGCGCCGATAATCAAACCGCCGATAATATTGATGGCGGTAATAATAATACCAACAATGGCATCACCTTTAACAAACTTAGAAGCACCGTCCATGGCGCCATGAAAGTCGGCCTCTTTTTGAATGGTTTCGCGCCTTTCGCGGGCGGCAATTTCGTCGATAACACCGGTATTAAGGTCGGCATCGATGGCCATTTGCTTACCGGGCATGGCATCTAAGGTAAAACGGGCCGAAACCTCGGCCACCCTTTCGGCACCTTTGGTAATAACCATAAACTGAATGATAATAATAATCAAAAATACAATTAAACCAACCACTAAATTATCGCCAATAACTACCGAGCCAAAGGTTGCAATAACTTCCCCGGCCTGGCCTTCATTGCCCAAAATCAATTTTGTGGAAGATAGGTTTAGCGCCAATCTAAATAAGGTAATAATCAATAATAAAGTGGGAAATACCGAAAATTGCAAAGGATTAATAATATATAAAGACATCATCAATACAAATAAGGATAAAGTAATATTGATGATTAACATTACATCCATCAAAAAAGTATTAAGAGGAAAAATAATCAGCATTACTACCGCTAAAACGGCAATGGCTATCCAGGCTTCCCTAAGCTTCATCTTTTTCCTCCTCTGATATTATTTTTAAGTCGATAAACATATACTAATACATCGGCCACGGCTTGATATAAATCCGGCGGCACCTGATCTCCTATTTCGCAAAACTGGTATAAAGAACGGGCTAACTCTTTATTTTCGACAATTTCTATGCTATTTTCCTGCGCGGTTTCTTTAATTTTTCTGGCCAAAAAATCTTGCCCCTTAGCCAAAACGATGGGAGCTGCAGCAACAGCCAAATCATATTTTAAAGCAATCGCATAATGGGTGGGGTTGGTAATAACTACATCGGCCTGAGGCACTTGTTCCATCATGCGCATAGCACTCATTTGCATTTGTTTTTGACGAATTTTACCTTTAATTTTAGGATCGCCCTCTTGCTGCTTAAATTCGTCTTTTACTTCTTGCTTGGTCATTTTTAAATCTTTTTCGAATTGCCACCATTGATATAGATAATCAAATAAAGCAATAATAGCCAAAACAAAGGACATTTGGATAGCAATCATAAAAATGCGTTCCATAAAACCGATAATAATTTCGCGCAAATCGCCGCTCATAATCCACGGGTAAATGGTGATAATTTCCTGGTATTCGCGATAAAGAATATAGCCTAAGGCAATAACTTTGATTAAAGATTTGATTAATTCCGATAAACCTTTAAGCGAAAACAGCTTTTTAAAGCCACTAATTGGATTAATTTTGCTTAAAGATGGGATTAAAGGCTTAGTAGTAAATAAAAAGCGCACCTGCGCCACATTAATGGCTACCCCTGATAAAAAGGCACATAATAGAATTGGCAAAATAATTGGTGCAACTAATTGTAAAACTTGCAAATAAACGGTGGTGAGCAAAGGGGCATCCCAAACGGTAGTGGCGCTTAAAGTAGCAACCGAGCCTAAAGCAGTGCCCATCATTTCGGCTAGGCCGGTAATATATTGCTCAAAAAACAAATACATAAAGCCAAAAATTACCAAAGAACAAAAGGCCGTATTAACCTCAATACTTTTTAAAACCTGGCCACGATTACGGGCATCGCGCCGTTTTTTCGCTGTGGCCTTTTCTGTTTTTTCTCCGCTGCCGCCTTGTGGACTCATACACTCACCCTAAATGTTGCAAACATTTTTTCTATCGATTCGAATAAATGGCTGAATATAGTATCGGAAAAACTCATAAACGAGGGAATTAATAAGATTACCACCATAAAGCCTAAGATAATCTTCATTGGTATGCCTACCACAAACATATTCATTTGCGGCACCGAGCGCATTAATACCCCAAAACAAAACTCCAAGGTTAAACCAGAGGCCACAACCGGCAAAGCAACCATTACCCCCAGCACAAAGGACAAAATAAACACTTCTAAAGCAACCAGGCCTATCGCCGGGCTAATTGCTATATTACCAACCGGGATAGCGGTTATGGTAATATCTAAAATATCGATTAATCTTAAATGGCCATCAACCAAAAAGAAAGTTAAAATCAAAATAATATTAAGTAAATTACCCATCATCGGAATTTGGGTATTATTTTGGGCATCAAAAACATTAACAATACCAAAGCCTATTTGCATATCAATCATCTCGCCGGCGGTATAAGCCGTTAATGATAAAAACAAATTAGTAACAAAAGCCAGCGCCATGCCCAAAACCAATTCGGCGGCAATTAAAAGAAAAAATCCAAATAAAGTGGCATAGGCAATATTGGTATTAATTGGTCGATACATAAAAAACAAAACAGTAATAAAAAAAATAAGGCCAATTTTAAACATATCGGGAATATTGGTACGGCCAAAAATTGGCGAAGGAAATACTAAGCCCCCTACCCTAAATAGCAGTAAGATAAAATAATCGGCATTGGCCAAAATATTATTAACGGTATCAGTCATAGGCAGCCTATAAAAATGCATTAACAGAATCAAAAAGGCGCAGGGTAAACTCGGAAATTGTGGTTAAAATAAAAGAGCCAAATACCACAACCGCCATTAAAATAGCAATAATTTTGGGGATAAAAGCCAAAGTTTGCTCATTAATTTGGGTAGTAGCCTGAAAGATAGACACCAATAAGCCCACAATTAAACCCACAGCCAGCATGGGCAAGGCGCAGATAAGAACTGTCCAGATGGCATCTTGCATAATTGTTAGAATTTGATCATGGCTCATTTTATGCTCCTTTCTTGGCTTGCTAATTTTTTGGCTTAAGTTTAAATGGCTTAAATCGACGGCTAGCCACAAGCATTAATTGCTTAATACTCGTGGCCAAATTCAGATATTAAACCCGCTAACTAAGGTGCCGATTACCAATTGCCAACCATCCACCATCACAAATAGCAATATTTTAAACGGCAAAGAAATCATCGCCGGCGGTAGCATCATCATACCCATGGCCATTAAGGTGCTGGCCACCACCATATCCACTACAATAAAGGGGATATAAATGAAAAAGCCCAGCCTAAAGGCATGTTTAATCTCGCTGGTGATATAAGCCGGGATTAAAACCGTATTGGGAATTTCCTCAAACCCGGCATAAGGGCCATCATTGGCCATATTAACAAAAAAGGTCATATCGGTGGGTTGCACCTGATTATACATATAAATCCGTAAAGGATCCATCGCCAAATCCAAAAATTCATCTTGAGTAATCTCATTATTGGTATATGGCAAATAGGCCTCTTCATAAATTTGATTAATTACCGGATTCATCACAAAAAAGGTTAAAAATAAGGCCAAGCCAATCAAAACTTGATTAGGCGGTGTTTGCTGGGTTGCTAAAGCATTACGAATAAAGCCTAAAACAATGATAATCCTGGTAAAACAGGTCATCATAATTAAAATTGATGGTAAAAGCGTAAGTATGGTTAATAAAATTACAATATCAACCGTTTGGGTATTTTCGCCAAATAAATTGTCGATAATCGTGCTTAGGGTGCCATCCTCGCCTAAGGTTTCCACTACTTGGCCATCTTCTAGGGTGATATCCTCGATTAGAATATCATCAGTTGCCGGTGCGGCTAAGGAAAGCGGGCTAAATAGCAGGATTAGCAAGGCCATAATCGGCAATATAAGCAATTGCTTTTTGATAAATTTCACTAATCAGCATCCTCCTTATGAGGGGGTGATTTTAAATCTTCCGCTTTAAATTGCGGCTCTTGCTCGGCTATATATTGGCTAAAATCTTTATCGATATATTGATTGCTTTTGCCAAATCTATTATGCAATTGTTGCTTAAACGCTTTAGCAAAAGGCATGCCGGCCTGGGGTTTACCAGCTAAATAATTTTGGGCTTGCTCGCCTACTAAATGATCAATTACCGTAACCCCGGCAGCCGCATAAGCCAAAATATAAATTTGCTGCTGAATTTCTACTATTACAATTAGCTTGTCCCGGCTTAAGGCAAAACGCTCCAAAACCCTAATCGAGCGATTAGGGCTGGATGAGTTTAAGGCAGCTTTGCCAATTAATAAAGTACAATAATAGGCAGCTATAATTACTACTATACAGCCCAAAATGGCCACAACAATTTGCCAGGTATCCATATCCCTACTTAAACCTGCATTTGCATTACTTGGGTATAGGCATCGATTACTTTATTCCTAATCGATAAAGCCAAAGAAAGGGCAATTTCGGCCTTTTGCGAATCAACCATCATCCCCGATAAATCATCCGAAGCGCCGGCTAATAATTCCACGCTGGAAATTTTATCCACATCATCACTTACCGAGGCATTATTCATGGTAGCATTAAAAATATCGGCAAAATCGCTATTGTTTAGGCCTAAATCATCACTGGGCATGGCCGCAGGTGCCGGCGAAATTAAATTAACAATATTAGAAGAAATTGGGTTAATAGTCATAATACACTCCTTAAGTATTATTAAGCTAAATATTAAGCTTTACCAATTTGCAAGGTAACAGTAGCCATATCTTTAAAAGAATTTAAAGCTGTAACATTGGCCTCATAAGCACGATAAGCGGCCATCATATCAACCATTTCATGCACAACATCCACATTGGGTAATTCCACATAGCCTTCTTCATTGGCATCGGGATGCTCGGGATTATAATCCAGCTTAAACGGCGATTGATCCTCGCCAATTTCCACTACCCTTACTCCGCCTGTAACCCCTTGGGTATATTGATCCAGTTTTTGATCAAAAATATTTTGGAAGCGGCTTAAGCTATCCGTTTCCTCGATTTGTTGAAATACTACATAGCGACGGCGATAGGCCTCGCCGTTTTCGGTACGGGTGGTATTGATATTAGCCATATTTTCGGCAATAACATCCATCCTTAAACGATTGGCCGTTAAGGCCGAAGCGCTGATATTCATCGAACTTAAAAATACCATAATAGCCTCCTAATTAAGTATTATTTACCTTCCCTAATGGCCATTTTTAAACGAGCCAATTCACCGTTTAATTTGGTTTGCAAGGTATTATAATAGATACTGTTTTGCGCTAACTTAACATTTTCGGCTTCTACATCTACATTATTGCCATTAAAGAGCATCGAGGTATCCTCATTAAGCACTATATTGGCCTTAATATCGGCAGTATCGATAGAAGCGCCGATATCGATATGCTTATCACGGGTTTTTTTGCCATTAAAATCGCTGCTATTTAAAGATGAGGCAAATATCGACTCAAACTGCACATCGGACGACTTAAAATCGGGTGTTTCGGCATTGGCTATATTATTGCGGATAACGGCATTGCGTGTCCACGAGGCATTTAGGCCTTGTTGCAATAAATCAACCGAAGAAAAAAGTTTATCCCACATAGTAGAACCCTCCTATCAAAAAAGATTATGCCAAATCTATTATAACATATAAGTTGGCATAATGCTACATTTTTTATAGTTTTTTGACATAAAAAAATTACCAATAAATGGTAATTTAAATATTTTGTGATTTTTTTATTAAATAGCGGCCAATAACCGAGCCCATATTTGCTAAATCTGTTTGCAGCTCTACCGCGCCATTTTCCCATGCTTTGCGTGGCATACCATAAACTACACTGCTAGCCTTATCCTGGCCAATATTAAAAGCCCCTGCTTTACGCATTTTTAGCATACCCTCGGCACCATCTTCGCCCATGCCGGTTAATATGGCACCAATGCCATATTTGCCTACATTAGCCGCCATCGAACGGAATAAAAAATTAACAGAGGGGCAATGGCCACTATCTTTGCCAATAGTATCATCCAGCTTAAGATAATAATCGGCACCCCTTTTAATAATAGCCATTTGCAAACCACCCGGAGCAATATAAACATTACCTGCCAATACCTGCTGACCATTTACGGCCTCGTGGACGGTAAAAGGCAATTCATTATTTAAGCGCTCGGCATACATTTTGGTAAAAGTAGGCGGCATATGCTGCACGCAAACAATGCCCGGGCTATTTACCGGCAAAGCCCTAAGCAAAGCAAG
The DNA here is from genome assembly GCA_964372025.1 of uncultured Peptococcaceae bacterium. Lineage (GTDB taxonomy): Bacteria > Bacillota > Dehalobacteriia > UBA4068 > UBA4068 > CAYJBP01. Next base: position 16,259 of record CAYJPF010000012.1, read on the forward strand.
CAAAGCCTCGGTGCCGCCGGTGGAAGAGCCGGTAGCAATAATAAACTTTTTTTGCACATGGGCATTAATTGATGGATAATTGGCAATAGCTCCGCCGGGCATAGTAGCAAGCGGTGTATCAGGTGTAGTGGGCGCAACTTTTGAAGCATTTGCCACAAATGAAGCCGAGCCCGGCTTATCGGCAGCATGGGTAGTAAAACCACTTAATAGCATACAATTAGCCCTTTCTGTAAATAGAAGGTGCAACCGTTTGCCAATGGGCATCTACAGTAGGCATCGACTCGCTAAGACCAATAAATAAATAACCACCCGGCATTAAGGCATCGTAAAATTTATCGATTAAACGAGATTTAGTTACATCATCAAAATAAATCATTACATTGCGACAAAATATAATATGAAACTTTTTACGAAACTTAAATTGATTCATCAAATTAAAAGGCCCAAAAACAACATCATCGGCCAGCTGCGGGCTAACTTTAGAGGTATCATTACCATGAGGATTAAAGTATTTTTTACGCAAATTTTCGGGCAAAGAAGCAATATGATTATTCTTGTAAACGCCTTCTTTAGCCATGGCTAATACCTTAGGCGAAATATCGGTAGCTAAAACTTTCATATCCCAGCGCCCTTTATTTGGGCCAAAGTACTCGCTAATCATCATGGCTAAATTATAGGCTTCTTCGCCGGAAGAACAGCCGGCGCTCCAAGTTCTTAAATCAAAATCCCTGATTCTTTTGGTCCATTCCGGTAAGGCATGGTCGTATAAGAATTTATAATGAGCCTCTTCGCGCATAAAATAGGTATAATTGGTGGTAAGTTTGGCTACTAAAGTATTAATCATAACCCCGGTTTTATCTGTTAAAGCGGCATCGACATAATCTTTAAAGCTGTTATGACCGGCTTGTGCAACCACACTACTTAAGCGGCCTTCGATTAGCCCCTTCTTTTTTTCTAAATTAATGCCATAATTAGCATACATATATTCGCGCAAACGGTGAAAATCTTGATCGGCCAATAACATTATCCAATCACCTCAATTTAATAGAATTAATTAATTATATCCTATGATTAATAAATCTTGATTAAATCAAGTAACTGAATAACCTGGCCATCCACAGTAGCTAATGATTTAACATAATTATTGATAATTGTATTTTTAGCCGGTGGCGGCTGAATTAATTCATCATCAATGCTTACCACCTCGGCCACTTCGTCTACTACCAGGCCAATTGATAAATCCTCGGTATTTAGCACCACTATGCAGGTGCGATCGGTATATTCCGATTGTTCTTTATCAAAACGCAGGCACATATCCATAACCGGTACAATAGTACCCCGCAAATTGATAATACCCTTGATATAAGAATAAGTATGCGGCACACGGGTAATATTTTGAATACCAATAATTTCCGTAACATAGGAAATTTCCAGGCCAAAAACATTTTCGCCTACAACAAAGGTAAGATATTTACCGTATAAAACATCTTCTTTGCTCATGGTGGGAATTGTGTTTGCAGCTAAATTCTGATCATCCATATTAATTCTCCTATAACATTAAATCCAGTATTAAGCCCCTGATATCATCTACTTTGTTCAAAATTTCGATATTATCTTCTTGCTCTTTTAATACTTCTTTAGCCAATTCCTCAAGCTTGATATTAATTGTATTCACTGTAGCATATACCTTATGGCGCCTACGCGATTGATAGGCACTTTCTTTATTAAAGGTAAAGCTATTACTTACCGTTTGATTAACAAATTCCTTAATCAATTGCCGATACTTTTGCAATTGGCCAATATCGGCTTTTTTGGTAAGCAACTGACCTTGGGCATTAATTTTGTCGGCCAAATCGGTCATATAGGCTTGATGCTGCTCGGCACTTAAATTGCTTAAAGTGCGCTGAAAAGGAAGGGCTTGATTGGCATCAGCACCCTTGGCTTCGGCGGCATTTAGGCCTTTAATATTCTGTTCAAGGTTGTGAATTTGATTAATTTTCATAGCTTAATATTATTTTACCATAAAATTCCCGTTTTGTAAACCATCAACGATTTTTATCAAAAATATTTCCGCCCAGCATATAGCTACCCTTCATATAGGCATCAAAAGTTTTATGCATTTTTTGCTTACTTTCGATTTGCTTCCCCAGGCCTTCCATTAAATTGCTAAGCTTTTGCTTTTGCCGATCATCTTCGGCCATCGCTTCCTGAAACAAAATATCAAGATGATCCAGCATATCTTCGATAGCCGGATCTAAAGCATCTTGCTTATATTGTTTTTTTAGCTCTCTAATTTCCTCAATTAGGGTGGCTTGGGTATTTAGCAGGCGCTGCCTTTGATTAAGGCATTTTAAAAAGGCCGATAATTGCTCGCCATTAATATAGGCCTCTTGTTTTTTGCTAATGGCTAAATAATTATTCAACATCGCCTTCTGTTGAGAAAGCAGCGTAATTAAGCGCTGCTTTCTTTGATCATCCCAATTATTCATAATTAAACCTACTTTTCATCCGATACTTCTAAGGTACCCTCTTTATATTGCTTTTCCACTTGCCCCCAGGCATCCCTAAACTCGGCGATGATGGGTAAAAGCGGCTCAATTCGGCTACTATCTTTGCTGATATTAATTTGGCCGATTTCGTATAGCAAAAATTCATAAATATCCAGCAATTCCTGGGAAATTTCATAGTTCATATCCAGGCTATTTACCAATTCCTCGACAATTAGCTGAGCTTTCATCAAATGGCCATGGGCAGCCGCCGGATCATGTTTACTATCAATATCCTTGCGGGCAAGCAAAAGGTTTTTGCGCAGCCCATCATAAAGCATAATAATCAGCTCGATGGGGCTGGCCATTAAAACGCCCTGCTCTTTATAGGTATTATAGGGATCTTTAATTAATAATTGTTGCTGCATATTTACGCTCCTTATTTTAACCCAGTAATGATGTCAATGAGCTGGTTTGATTATTCAATTCGGCCATAGCGGTTTCCATAGCGGCAAATTGGGCATAATACCTTTCTTCCAATTCATACATATCTTCTTCCATTTCGGCAATACGCTCGATTAAATCGGTAAGATTTTGATCCATGGTGCTTAAAGTGGCAGCTTGGGTATTATCTACATAATTACTAAGGATATTATCAATACGATAAACCAAGCCGGTTTGGCTATAATCACCATCTTCTTCGGGCAAATTGATAAAAACATTCATTACCGCTTCGGTATCTTCTTCCAGGGCAGCTCTTAATTTAGTTTCGTCCAGCTCGATAATGCCGCCCTTGGTCCAATCGGTGCTAGTGCTTAAGCCAATCGAAGAGGCCGACATGCCCAGGCTTTCGATTTCATCATAAAAGGCCGAGCGCATGGCGCTTAATACTCGCTCGATATCATCATCTTTTTCCAATAGGCCTACCTTGGCTAAATCCTCAAATTGCTTGATTTGGGTTTCGGTTAGGGCTAATTTTTCATCATCGGTTAAAGGCTCATAAGCCGAGCTTGCTTCCTCATCGATTAAGCCTTGTAGCTTGGTAATCATCGTATTATAGCCATTAACAAATTCGGTAATACTATCCACAGCCGGCTCAATATCTTTTTCGATATTAAAGCGAACCGCACCGCTAGAGGCTTCAAAGGTTTCGAGCAATTTATAAGTAATGCCATCGGCGGTAATGGTATTGCTGGCATTGTTAACAGTGGTACCGTTTACCATAAAATAGGCATCCGCGCCAAATTCAGTGCCTTCGGCAATATCAAAGAAGCCTTGAACAACTTCGCCTTCTTCGTCTAATTCGCTAAAGAAGTTACCTGCTAAATTGGTAATACTTACTTTTTCCGCAGCGCCGGTATCCTTACTTTCGATAATAACCCTTTTGCTTAGGCTATCAAAGCGCATATTAACATCGGCCGAGCTATTGGTAACTTCATCAAAAACATCTTGCAAACTATCGCTACTATCAAAGCTAAAGAAAACACCATTAATAGTAAAGGTTGCGGTTTGCCCTTCGCTAAAAATTTGCTCAACATTGGTAAAAGAGCTTAAAGAAGCATCCTTACCATGATTAGCAATATCGGTAGCCAAGGTATTATTAGCATTAGCACCTTGCTGCAAGGCTCTTTCGGCCAAGCTGGTAACACTATTGATAGTTAGCGAGCTAACTTGGGCCTCGCTATTGGCAGTAATTTCAATCGCGCCCTTATTTTCGCCACTGGCCGTAACATTATAGCTATAATAGGCATCGGTGGTGGTCATCGAATTAGAGCCTAAAATGCTAAAATATTTACTTTGGAACTCTTCCAAATCGGTGGCCACAGTGCCTAAGGCTTCGGCCTTCCACTCTAAACCTATTTGATCTTTAATTTCGCGATCGATTTTCATCTGTTCGATATCCATCATGCTTTGGATAATCGATTCGGTATCCATGCCGGATGCTATACCGGTTAACCTAACTGTGCTGGTGCTATAAACTGTCATTAAAGAACACTCCTTTTTATATCGATAGGCCAAGTATGGCCAAAACCAAACATATCTCTTATTATAATATTCGCAATTTTAGGCTAATAGTTTAGCATATCCATAAAATATTATTCTAAGCTGATGATGGCAGATTTACCCCCTGGCCTTAAGTTTTAATATAAATATAAATTTTATCTTAAAATGCCTTGACCTACACTATATATTGTGGTAGAATTTATAAAGTAAACACAATAGATGCATATCTAGTTAATATGAAAATTACACGGTTAAGCACTGTTAACCGTTTTTTTAGGCCAAAATATTAATTTTTAGGAGGATGTAAATGTGGTTAAAACCGAACAAGTCAATTTAAGCGAAAATGCTCTTAAGGTGCTAGAAAAGCGCTATTTACTCAAAGACGAGCATGGCCAAAACATCGAAACAATACCTGAACTTTTCTGGCGGGTGGCCAATAGTATTGCCGCTGCGGACAAGCTTTTTGACCCAAATGCCGATATTGCAGCAACCGCTGCCAAATTTAGAGAATTGATGGTTAATAAAAAATTCTTGCCTAATTCCCCTACTTTGATGAATGCCGGCAAGGAGATGGGGCAGCTTTCGGCTTGCTTTGTTTTGCCGGTTAAAGATAGCATGGAGGATATTTTTGATGCCATAAAATATGCGGCATTAATTCATAAATCCGGTGGTGGCACTGGCTTTTCTTTTACGCAGTTACGTCCTTCGGGCAGTACGGTGCGCACAACCGGCGGGGTAGCCTCCGGCCCGGTAAGTTTTATGAAGGTGTTTAATATGGCCACCGAAGCCGTTAAGCAAGGCGGGGCCAGACGCGGCGCTAATATGGGCATTTTGCGCATCGATCATCCCGATATTTTGGATTTTATCAGCTGCAAAAGGGATAATCGCGATATCACCAATTTTAATATTTCGGTAGGCATTACCGAGGATTTTATGGAGGCTGTGGAAAAAGGCGAGCAATATAATTTATATGATCCTCATAATAATCATGTGGTTAATAGCTTAGATGCCAAAGAAGTTTTTGAAAAAATAGTGGCTTTTGCCTGGCAAAATGGCGAACCGGGTATTATTTTCCTCGATCGTTTAAATCGGGATAATCCGGTGCCTTCGCAAGGTTTAATCGAAAGCACCAATCCTTGTGGCGAGCAACCGCTTTTGCCTTTTGAATCCTGCAATTTAGGTTCTATCAATTTGGCTTTATTCATTAAAAAAGATGCCGCCGGCAATAAGCAAATCGATTTTGATGCTTTGGCCGATACAGTACATACTGCGGTACATTTTTTGGATAATGTAATCGAAGTAAACAAGTATCCCCTGCCCCAAATTGATGATATGACCAAGCTAACCCGCAAAATTGGCTTGGGGGTTATGGGTTTTGCCGATTTGCTTTTGCATTTAGGCTTGCCTTATAATTCCACCAAGGCTATTGAATTGGGTGGCCAAATTATGGAATTTATTCAAAAAGAAGGGCATATTGCCTCGCAAAATTTGGCTAAAAGCCGTGGCAGTTTCCCTACCTTCGAGGCCAGTGTATTTAATCAGCAAGAAGGCATGCGTAATGCCACTATCACTACCATTGCCCCTACCGGCACCTTATCGATTATCGCCAATTGTTCTTCCGGGGTAGAGCCAATTTTTGCTTATGTTTATATTCGCGAAATCATGGATCATACCCGCATGATCGAAGTAAATCCGATTTTAAAAGAGCTTTTAATCGAGCGCAATCTTTATAGCGATGATTTGATGAGCAAGATTTCCGAGGCCGGCTCTTTAGCCCATATCGAGGAAATTCCGGAAGATATTCGCCGTGTATTTGTTTGCGCCCATGATATTAGCCCAATAGATCATATCGAAATGCAGGCTGCTTTCCAAAAATATACTGATAATGCGGTATCCAAAACCGTAAACTTTAGCCATGATGCCACCAAGGATGATGTGCGTGAGGTTTATCGCTTGGCCTGGCAATTAGGCTGCAAAGGGGTAACCATTTATCGTGATGGTTCGCGCGATGAGCAGGTTTTGAATATCGGCCTTAAAGAAGATAAAGCCGCAGTTAGCGAGCCTACCGAAAGCTATGATTGCATTATGCCCCGCCCACGCCCGGCCCTAGTATATGGCATAACCGAAAGAATGCAAACCGGTTGCGGTAATTTATATGTAACCGTAAATTATGATGAAAAAGGTATTTGCGAAGTATTTACCTCTACCGGCAAGGCCGGCGGCTGCCCCTCGCAAAGCGAGGCAGTTAGCCGTTTGGTATCGATAACTTTAAGGGGCGGTATGTGCATCGAGGAGATATTAGACCAGCTAAGCGGTATTCGTTGCCCATCTACCATGCGTAATAGCGATCGCAACTGCGCCTCCTGCCCGGATGCCATCGGCCGCGTTTTGGCTAAAGTGGCCAAAATGCTTAATGAAAATGGCGGCAAAGTAAATAGTATCAGCCAAAAAAGCAGTCAATCATTAGAGGCCAGCCAAAAGATTAGTAAATTTGCCAAACACTGCCCCGATTGCGGCAATGTGATGGAACATGAAGGCGGTTGTGTATCTTGCCGTAATTGCGGCTATTCTAAATGCAATTAAATCTTCCTATTATAAAAGTTTATTTTTAATAATAATTTTGTTGACTATTATAGTAATATGGTATACAATTTAATAGTGTTACAAAAAACTAAATTTAAGCCGCTACTATGCTTTTGCATAGGCGGCTTAATATTTGCAATTCATACTTTTTAAGGAGGGCAAAAAATGGGCACTACTATGGTACTATGGCCGATTTTTGTACCAATTGTGGGGGCATGTTTGCTGCCGCTAATTGGTAAGTTTTCGAGCTATATCCGTAATATGCTGGCTTTAGTTTTAATTTTAATGGCTTTTATTTTTTCGGCCATTATGTTGCCGCAAGCAATTGCGGCCGAACCTATCTATTTTTATTATCAAATTCCCTTAGGCTTTAGTTTTGGCTTTTTAGCCGATAACTTAGCTATCTTTATGGCCTTAATCGCATCGCTGGTAGCTGCAATTATTGTATTTTATTCTTTTGGCTATATGGAGCATTATGATAATCAAAATGAATACTATTTTATGGTTACCCTGTTTATCGGGGCTATGATGGGTTTGGTTTATGCCACCAATTTGCTATTCATTTATATTTTTTGGGAAATTTCGGCCATTTGTTGCTGGCGCTTAATCGGCTTTTATCGTGATCAAAATGCCATCTTAAGGGCAGATAAAGCCTTTTTAATCACCGTTGGTGGCGCTTTATTGATGCTGGTTGGCTTTATCGGCATCTATATGCAAACCGGCACCTTTAATTTGCCGGATATGAATGGCAACCAATTAAGCACTAATCTTACCATTTTAATCCTCTGCGGTATTTTATCTAAATCGGCAACTTTGCCTTTTCATACCTGGCTGCCCGATGCCGGGGTAGCACCCTCGCCGGTAACTTCCCTGCTGCATGCGGCGGTTTTGGTTAAAATTGGCGTTTATGTTTATGCACGCCTATTTTTGGTGCATCTGAATTTGGATATTATTTGGCATGATATTATCCCGCTTATCTGCGCTATTAGTGCTATTGTTAGCGCCGGGGCGGCAATTGTCGAAAATGATATCAAGCGTATTATCGCCTATTCCACAATTAGCCAATTAGCCTTTATTTTGCTGGGATTAAGCTCGGGCACTATGATTGGCGCAGCCGGTGGCTTATTATATATATTCATGCATTCGCTAGCTAAAGCAGGCCTTTTCCTATGTGCGGGCATTATTGAGCATAGTACCCATACTAAGGATATTCGCCAAATCAGCGGCCTTTATCGACGCTTGCCGGCTACGATGATCTCTTTTGCTTTTTGTGCCTTTTCGGTAATGGGCATACCGCCTTTTGGTGGCTTTTTCTCCAAATATATGGTGATTAATGGGGCACTTTTAAGCGGTAATACCTGGTTAACCATCACTTTTTTAATTGGGGCGGTAATGACGATTATCTATTTAATGCGCTTATTCATCAAAGTATTTTTTGGCGAATTAAGCCATCCCGATTTAAAAGAAGGCACCTGGGAAATGGTAGCGGCAGTTATGCTTTTGGCCTTGCTTTCCCTGCTAAGTGGCCTATTTATTAATATTCCCGCCCAATTAACCGAATATATTATCAGTAGCTTGGGGAGGTGGTAAAATGAGTAACTTTTTACTGGCCGGCAATGGCATGGGTATGCTGTGGTTAATGATAATCTTACCTGCTATCCTAGCCTTAGCAATTATTTTTATTCCTAAGGAAAATTATACGGCTCGCTTTAGCTTGTTTTTGGCGGCTTTGGGCTTAAATGCAGTGGCGGCAATTGGCTTAAATTTTGCCCCCGAAACCAAAACCCTTATTCCCTGGGCCCCCTATTTTAATTTGGATTTAGCCTTTAGGGTATATGATTTTAGCAGCTTTATCGTTTTGGCTTTGGGTTTAGCCTCTTTATTAGTTGGTATATACAGTATCACCTATTTAAAAAGAAAAGAATATGCCGGCAGCTTTTTAAGCCTTTATCTATTAACCGTGGCCTTGGCCAATGGGGCGGTTTTGGCTAATAATTTAATTATTATGCTTTTCTTTTGGGAGGGTTTATTAATTACCCTCTTTGCAATGATTGTTTTGGGCAATAAAAAAGATTTATATGCCGCCAAAAAGGCCTTTTATATTTCCGGCTTTGCCGATTTGGCCTTGATGCTGGGCATTGGCATTACCGCCTGGCTAAGTGGCACCACCGAAATGGATGCCATCGCCCCCCTAGAAACTAAAGGTTTAGCTACTATTGGTTATGTATGCATGCTGATAGGTGCCTTAGGCAAGGCCGGGGCTATGCCTTTTCATAGCTGGATACCCGATGCGGCCAATCAGGCACCGCTACCCTTTTTGGCGATTTTGCCGGGTGCTATCGAAAAATTGCTGGGCATTTATCTATTAATCAGGATTAGCTTTGATTTTTATAATCTTAGCCCGGGCAGCGGTTTAAGTATGCTTTTGATGATAATTGGCGCTATAACCATCGTTTTGGCGGTGGGTATGGCCTTAATCCAAAAAGATATGAAGCGGCTTTTATCCTATCATGCTATTAGCCAGGTTGGCTATATGGTGCTGGGCATTGGTACTGCCTTGCCGGTTGGCGTGGTGGGCGGCATTTTTCATATGCTTAATAATGCCATCTATAAAAGCTGCTTATTTATGACAGCCGGCGCTATTGAGTTGCGGCTTGGTACTACCGATTTGCGCAAAATCGGCGGCCTAGCACGCTTAATGCCCTTTACAACTATTGCCTTTATGATTGCCGCCTTATCCATTGCCGGCGTACCGCCTTTTAATGGCTTTATCTCCAAAGAATTAATTTTTGATGCCGCCTACGAAACTAATATAATCTTTTATATAGCCGCCTTATTGGGCGCTTTTATGACCGGCGCCTCCTTCCTTAAAATGGGGCATGCCGCCTTTTTTGGCAAATTTAAAGGCAGCGAGGATTTAATTAAAGAAGATATCAAAGAAGTGCCGTATAGCATGACTATCCCGATGCTGTTTTTAGCAGCCTTATGTTTAATTTTTGGCGTATTTAATATCTTGCCGGTAAGTTCTATTCAGCAATTATTGGGTGCCGAATTTATGGATGGCCATGATTATGCCGGCTGGCATATTATTTTATGGATGGTTTTGGTATCGATTGGGGTATTATTGATGGCGATCGGCAATCATATTTTTGGTTTGCGTAAAACCGGCGAAGCGATTAAGGCGGTTGATCATATTCATTATGCGCCCGGCTTGCATAAAGTTTATGATGCCTCGGAAAAGCGCTTTACCGATCCTTATCATGGCTTTGCTTATTTGATTAAGCTTTTATCCAAATTATGCTATATTATCGACCGCATTATAGATGCCATCTATATGCTGGTGCTGGTTAAAACTATTAAAAAACTGGCCTTAAGCTTAAGCAATCTTAATAATGGTTCCGGCTCGCGCTATATTAGCTGGGCTTTAGGCGGCGTTTTTCTAATTCTGCTCATGTTTATTATTCTATTATAAAGGGGTGAGATGATGACAGCTTCCTTAATCAGTTATTTACCAATTGGCTTTTTTGCTCTTCCTTTGGCGGCGATTGTGCTTAATAATTTATTTAGCCGCCAGCAGGCTCTTAAATTCTGCCGCCCCTTGGCGCTTTTAATTAGCCTAACTCAGATGGCGATTACCTTTTATTGCCTATCGGTGCTTAGCCAAAGCAATGATGCTATTATCAATTTTAGCCCCTTTTGGAGCTTAGCCAATGATCCTTTGGGTTCTTATTTTAGCCTTGATTATTTAAGCGCTTTAATTGCCCTAGCCATTAGCCTGGTTTTATTTATCGTTTTGCTTTGTTATAAGCAAATTGCTACCGAGCAAACTTTTAGCTTTATCAATTTAAGCCTAATTTTGCTTTTGGGCATGAATGGCATTATCATGGTTAATGATTTATTTTCGCTATATTTATTTATCGAAATTACCGGCACTACCTCATTTATCCTAATTGCCATTAACCATACCAAGCAGGGCTTGGAAGGCTCTTTTAAATATTTGGCAATTAGTGCGGTTGCCACCGCCTTATTATTAATCGCCTCGGCTTTAATCTTTATGGAGGTTGGCAGCTTGCAATTTGCGGCCATCGAGCAGGTTTTGCTTAACTGGGAAAGTTCGGCTAACTTTAGCTATTTATTGATTGCTTTTGTGCTCTTTATTGCAGCTACCTCAATCAAATCGGGCTTATTCCCCTTTGGCGGCTGGTTGCCCGATGCCTATCAAAGCGCCCCGATAGCAGTATCTTTGCTTTTAGGTGGCATTGTTACCAAGGTAGCAGGCGCTTATGCTATTATGCGCTTGCTGGGCGATATTATCCATGCTGTTTTACCGCTTAATATTATCTTTGCCCTTTTGGGTTTAATCTCGATTATTTATGGCGCTATTTTGGCTGCTATCCAGGGCGATTTTAAAAGGATGCTCGCCTATTCCAGCATCAGCCAAATCGGCTATATAGTTTTAGGTGCGGCCAGTGGCAATATTTTAGGTTTATTGGGGGCGGCTTTTCATTTCTTTAATCATGCCACTTTTAAAACCGGCCTTTTCCTCAATGCGGCCGCTATCGAAAAGCAGTTTGCTACCACCGAAATAAAAAATTTAGGTGGCCTGCAAGCTAAAATGCCCATTACCTCGCTGGCTTCTATTATCAACTTTTTATCGGCGGCCGGCATACCGCCTTTGGCCGGCTTTTGGAGTAAGGTTTTAATTATTATCGGTACTTGGCAAGCAGGTAATGGCCTTTTTGCCGGTTTGGCTACCGTAGCCGGCATTTTAAGCTGTGTTTACTTTTTAACCTTGCAGCGCAAAGTGTTTTTTGGCAAGCCTAATGATAATTACCAAAATATCAGCGAAGTTAAAGGCAGCCTGCGTTTTGCCCAAATTTTGCTAAGCTTAATCGGTATCGGCTTAGGCATTTGCTTCCCGTTTATATTAAATCATCTGGCCACAATTGGGCTAATTTAAGGAGGCTTATATGAATCAAATAATTATTATCATTTGCTTAATTTTGATGATTATCCTGGCCTTAGCGGTAATGATGCAAAGGAGCATGATTAAATCGGCCATTGCCTTAGCCTTAATCAGCGGCCTGCTTTCGATTATCCTTTTTAATTCGGATGCCTATTGGGCAGCGCTTTTCGAGCTTTCGGTATGTGCCGGGCTGATTACCGTTGTTTTAATCAGCACGATTAGCATCACCAGCCAAGATCGCCGTAATCAAGAACATCGCCATGATCATCATCGCCGTTTTGCGGCCTTGCCCTTTATTATGATTAGCGCCGGTATCGGCCTTTTAAGCATTCTGATTTTTGGCGATTTTAATGTAGAGCTCGCGCCAATTGATAGCTCCGATACCTCTTTTGATGCCTTTAGAGAAGTGCTTTGGCATCAGCGCCAGGTTGATATTTTAGCCCAAATTATTTTGATTTTGGGTGGCGCTTTTGCAGTTACCGTTTTATTTAAAGAATTTAAAGGAGGCGCAAAGAAATGACCACAGTTGGGATGACCCTTTTAGTTACAGCCTTACTTTTGATAATTAGCGGCCTATTTTGCCTAATACGCACCCGTAATATCATCCGCTTAATCCTAGGCATCGAGGTTACCATGAAGGCCATTACCTTGCTTTTTCTTTTTGCGGGCAGGATTAATGGCAATTTGGCCTTGGCCGAATCCTTTATGATTAGTATTATTGTGGCCGAGGTTATTGTGGCGGTAGTAGCCGCCGGTATTGCCATTAAGGTTTATCGCTTGCATGGCAGTATGGATATCAATTTCCTCAATAAATTAAAAGGTTAGGAGGCAGTTATGCTTAATTTAATTTTAGCACCACCGGTAACATTTTTATTCTTTATCCTCCTGGGCTTAGGCCTTTCTAAAATAGTGGCTCATTATGCGGCTAAAGGCAATATCAGCGAGCGCAAAACCGAATCTTATGCTTGCGGTCAAAGGCAGGTTAGCCATAATGTTAGCCCCGATTATAGCCAGTTTTTCCCTTATGCCTTTTTCTTTACAATTATGCATGTTTTGGTTTTGGTGATAGCTACTGCGCCTAAAGCCACCTTAAGCTTGCCTTTGCTATATATAGCGGCCGGTATTTTGGCGCTATTAATTATCTTTAGGAGGTAATTTATGGCTAATTTATTCCAAAAAGCAATTGATTGGGGGCGGCGCAAATCGCCCTGGATAATTCATTTTAATGCCGGCGCTTGCAATGGTTGCGATATCGAGGTGGTGGATGTTTTAACGCCCCGCTTTGATGTGGAGCGTTTTGGGGTTTTGCAACAGGGCACGCCGCGTCATGCCGATATTTTGGTATGCACCGGGGCGGTTACCTTGCAAACCAAGGATCGCTTGCAGCAAATTTATGATCAAATGCCTGCCCCTAAATTTGTGGTGGCAATTGGCACTTGCGCCTGCACCGGCGGCATCTTTGATGGCTGCTATTGTGTAAATGGCGGCATTGATAGTGTAATCCCGGTGGATGCCTATTTACCGGGCTGTGCGGCTAGGCCGGAGGCCATTATTGATGCTATTGTAAAGCTATTGGCCAGCCTAGATAAAAATGATAGTAAGCTGAGTAAAGCCGCAGCCCTAGCCCAAATTGAGCAGGAGGAAAACCATGAATAAAGAGCATGCTTTAATCGATAAATTATTAGTTAAATTCCCCTTTTGGGAAAATAAAATCAGCATTATGCGTCCGGGGCGAATTTTATCGCCAACCTTAATGCGCAATCATTTTGAAGATGCCTTTGATTATGCGGTTAATCAGGTGGGCTTTAATTGTTTTCATCTGGTGATTGGTGTTGATGATGGCGATAATTTGGGCTTTATTTATGTATTATCCAATGAAGATAAAATTATGCTGCTTTTAAAACAAAGCGTGCCTAAAGCCGAGCCTTATATTAAATCGGTATGTGCCACCTTTCCCAATGCGCTTTGGCATGAGCGCGAATTGGTAGATTTATTTGGGGCAGTAATCGAGGATTTACCACCCGGCCCCAGCTATCCCCTACCCGATAATTGGCCGCCCGGCAATTATCCTTTGCGCAAGGAATGGAAAGTGGAATATTTTGATAAGCAAACCATGACCTATAATCCCCCCAATAATCCCGAGCCAAAGGAGGGCTAATATGACTGAGCAAAGCAATAATAAAAATATAGTTATCCCGATTGGCCCCCAGCATCCGGCCTTAAAAGAGCCGGGTTGCTTTACCATTACCTTAGAAGGCGAAAAGGTAATTAATGCCGTGGTGGGCGTGGGCTATAATCATCGTGGCCTGGAAAAGGCCTGCGAGGAAAGAACCTATATCCAGGATTTATATATAATCGAAAGGGTTTGCGGCATTTGCTCGCATACCCATAGTACCGCCTTTTGCCAAGGTGTAGAAGAATTGGCAGCGGTAAATATTCCGCGCCGTGCTGCCTTTATCCGCAGCATTATGGCTGAATTAGAGCGTTTGCATAGCCATTTGCTATGGCTGGGCGTGGCCGGCCATGAAATTGGCTTTGATACCCTGTTTATGTATACCTGGCGCGATCGGGAATTAGTTTTGGATATCCTGGCTGCTTTGGGTGGTAATCGGGTAAATTATGGCATCAATACCCTAGGCGGAGTTAGACGTGATATCGAGCCGCATCATATTGACGATATTCTTAAAATGTGCGCCATTATCGAAGAGCGCAATAAATACTATATAGAATTAGCCTTAACCGAAACCACTTTAGCAGCTCGCTTAGCAGGCATTGGCCGCCTAAATAATCAGGATGCTATTCGTTTTGGGGCGGTAGGGCCGGTAGCTAGGGCGGCCATGGTAGAAGATGATATCAGAATTAGCGACCCATATAGCGCCTATGATCAAATCCCGGTTAATTTGATAACCGATAATAATGGCGATGTTTTTGGCCGCACCGTGGTAAGGGTAAAGGAGATTATGGAGAGTATTAATATTATCCGTTATGCCTTGGCCAATTTGCCCGATGATGGTTTAAGTGTAAAATTCCCCCGCAAAGTGCCGGCCGGCCAGGCCTTAAGCCGTACCGAAGCCCCTCGTGGCGAGGATATTCACTATATACGTTCTAATGGCACAGATAAGCCCGACAGGGTGCGAATTAGAGCCGCCAGCGAAGCTAATTGGCATGGCATGGCCCATATGCTAGAAGGCGATTATTTGGCCGATGTACCAATTATTATCGCAGCTATCGACCCTTGCTATTCCTGCACCGACCGTGCCTTTATTGTTAAAAACGAAGATCGCGAGCAGGTTTGGGATTGGCAAAAATTAAGGGCTTATAGTATTGATTGGTATCAAAAGCGGGGCATAGCGCCTGCTGATATCAAAACAAAATTTTAGCCAAGGAGGATAATTATGGCTTGGGCAATATTTCAGGTATTGATTTTTCCCGGATTTTTGTTTTTAGGCTTATATAGCTTAGTTTTGGAATTTTTAGATCGCAAATTGGTAGCCCGCTTTCAAAACCGTAGCGGCCCGCCCTGGTTTCAGCCTTTGGCCGATTTTTTAAAGCTATTGGGCAAAGAGGTTATTATCCCTTTTGAGGCCGATCGCCGTTTATTTTTGATTTTGCCGGTGGTATCTTTGGCGGCGGTTAATGCAGCCTTTTTGTATATACCCATTTTTAGCCTTAATTCGGTATTGCCATTTCATGGCGATTTAATTGTGATTATCTATTTGCTAACCATACCCACAGTTTGCTTCTTTTTGGCCGGCTGGTATTCTACCAGCGTTTATGCCACAATTGGCTCGGTTAGGGCATTAACCCAGCTATTTTCCTATGAAATTCCGCTGGCAATGTCTTTATTAGCACCGGCCTTATTGGCCGATACCTGGTCTGTAAGCGGTATTGCCGCTTATTATGACGCCAATCCACTGCTAGCTTTGGTAAATATCCCGGCCTTTATTGTGGCCTTAATCACCTGCCAAGGCAAGCTGGAAAGAGTGCCCTTTGACCTACCCGAAGCCGAAACGGAAATTGTAAGCGGTGCCTTTGTAGAATATAGCGGCCGCCTTTATGCAATTTTTCATATGACGATTAATGCCGAATTGGTGGTGGTGGCCTCTTTAATTGCTGCGGTATTTTTGCCTTTTTATAGCCTTAACCCTGTTTTAGGGTTTATCCTATATTTGCTTAAAACAGTGGCGGTATTATTTATTTTAGCCCTATTTAAATCGGCAATGGCCAGGATTAGAATAGAACAAATGGTGCAGTTTTGCTGGCGTTATTTAACCCCTTTAGCCATTTTGCAAATTGTAATCAATATTATTTTAAAGGGGGTATTATAATGGATAAATTACATCGCCCCGGCAAAATAGCAGCCCAGGCTTTAACTCAATTATTCAAAAAGCCGGCTACTATCGCCTACCCTGCCGGCGAATTAAAAATTGATGAGCATTATCGTGGCAAGCTGGTTTATGATGCCACAAATTGCATCGGTTGCAATTTATGCGTAAGGGATTGCCCTGCTAAAGCCATCAAAATCATTAATATCGGCACTAAGGAAGAAAAGGTTTTTGAACTACATTTAAATTTAGCCCATTGCATATTTTGCTGCCAATGTGTGGATAGCTGCCCTAAAGACTGCATTGATATGAGCACCGATATTGAGCTGGCCAGCTTAGATAAATCCACCTTAACGGATATTAATCTATGAGCTGGGATTTAATAATTGCTCAGGCACTGCAAAATAGCAAAAGGCCATGCATAATGGGTGTGGGCTCGCAATTAAAAAGCGATGATGCAGCCGGCATGATTTTATGTGATATCCTCAATCAAGAGCAGGCAATTAAGGAGCAGGCCTTAATCATCGGCGGTTCTACCGCGCCGGAAAATTTTTGCGGCGAGATTTTGGCTTATCAAAGTGATTTATTGCTAATCGTAGATGCCGCCCAAATGGATAAAGAGCCGGGCACTATCCAAATTATTGATAGCGATGATTTGGATGGCTTAAGCTTTTCTACCCATATGCTGCCTTTATCTTTAATGCTTAGCTATTTAATCAGCCAAGGGCAGCAAAATATTATTTTGCTGGGAATTCAGCCTGCAAGTACCGAGTTTGGCTTTGAATTAAATCCGCCGGTTGATCAAGCGATAAGGCAAATTGCTAAATTAATATTAACGAATATTATTTATTGACATCCACCGATATGGGGAGTATAATATATAATTAAAATATCCTAAAAAGCGGAGGTAAATGAACATGAAAATTCTGGTAGCCGAAAAAATAAGCGATGTAGGAATGGAAGCTTTATATAATAGTGGTTTCGAGATTTCTTATCAGCGTCATATTAGCCGTGAGGAATTATTGGCTACAATTGGCGAATATGAAGGCTTAATTGTACGCAGCCAACCGATGGTAGATGCCGAGCTTTTGGAAAAGGCCTCTAAATTAATAGTTGTAGGCCGAGCCGGCAATGGTGTGGATAATATAGATATGGATGCTGCTACAAATCATGGGGTAATTGTAGTAAATACGCCTGATGCTAACAGTGTATCGGCTTGTGAGCTTACTATTGGGATGATGCTGGCCTCTTGCCGTAGTATTCCTCAGGCTAATGATAGCCTAAAAGGTGGGGTATGGGGACGCAGTCGTTTTCAGGGAACAGAGCTTAAGAATAAAACTTTGGGTATTATTGGTTTGGGGCGAATTGGCACATTATTAGCCAAAAGGATGACGGCTTTTGGGGTAAAAACAATTGCTTATGATCCCTATATCACCGATGAGCAGTTCAAGCGCGCCAGGGCCCAAAAATGTGAAACTTTGCATGAATTATTAAGGCAAGCGGATATAATTACTATTCATACGCCAAAAACATCTGAAACTTTTAATATGTTGGGTACTGAAGAATTTAAACTTGTTAAAAAGGGTGTACGTTTAGTAAACTGTGCCCGGGGTGGTATTATTAATGAAGAGGCCTTGGCTGTAGCCTTGGCTGATGGCACGGTGGCCTCGGCTGCCTGTGATGTATTGGTGCAGGAGCCTTGTACTGATTCGCCCTTATACAAGTTCGACAATTTTATAGTAACGCCGCATATTGGGGCTACAACTGATGAGGCGCAGGAGAATGTGGGTTTATCGGTAGCGGAGGAGGTTATTTGCGCATTGAGGGGCGAGATGGTGCCTAATGCGGTAAATATGCCGGCCTTAAAGCGTGAGGATATTGATGCGGTAAAGCCGTATATGCGTTTGGGCGAGTTACTGGGTAAGATATATCATCAATTACAGAAAAAGCCTGTTAAGCGAGTAGAGATTGATTATTGTGGGCAGGCAGCGCAATTAGATACGGCGGTAATAACCAGAGCGGTATTGAGGGGATTATTCGAGCCGATATTGAAGGAGCAGATTAACTATGTTAATTCGCGTTTAGTGGCAGAGAGCCGGGGTGTAAGCATAGCCGAGAGCAAGGAAGAGCGCAGTTATCATGGTTTAAACATAGTGCGGGTTAATGTATATGCGGGCGAGCGGGTGTATCGATATACGGGCACAATATTTGGCGAGGATGATCCGAGAATAACGGAGATTGACGGCTTCCGCTTTGATTTTAGGCCGGAGCCACATATGTTGATAGTGGAGAATGCGGATAGACCGGGTATGATTGGTAAGATTGGTACTTTGATGGGCGAAAATGGGATTAATATTTCGACGATGCAGGTATCGCCGGTACCGGGCACAGGTAAAGCGATGATGACGATAGGCATTAGCGAGGTACCGAAAAAAGAGCAATTGGGTAAAATAGAAGAGCTAGAAAACATATTCAAAGTAAGGTATGTAAACTTTTAAGTTTTACTCGATTTTTAGGCAAAAAATCATGGGGGCTATGCGCGAATAAACGCATAGCCCTTTTTTATTGGCTTGTATCGTTTGCAATAATATAATTCCGGTAGCACTAATAATAACTCTCGTTGTATTGATAAAATTATCGACTTGCCCGTAATTAATAAAAAAACCATAGCATGCTATTGACAAAAAATTAATAGCATGCTATACTAATCTAGCTTGGAGGTGCAAAATAATAATGATCAATGGAATTAAAATAGGTAAAATCATAAAATATATTAGTACCAGCTTAGAAAAACAAGCCAATAATTTATTAAAAGAAGAAGATATTAGCCTTTCGCAGGGCATACTTTTGATCTGGTTAAGCGAATCTGATAATCAGGAATTGCCGATTAAAGATATCGAAAAAAAGTATGGCACGGCTCAATCTACCACTTATGGCATTGTTAACAGGCTTGAAAACAAAGGCTATATAGCAAGTTACTCCATTAATAGCAAAACAAAAATTGTAAAACTTTGCGATGCCGGAGCCGAAAAAATTGATTTTATCAAAAAATCTATAATTCAAACTGAAGAAAAAATGATGACAGGCTTTACCGATGGCGAAAAAGCTATGTTTATCGAACTTTTAATCAAATCAGAAAACAATTTAAAACAATAGCACAATATAGAACAGAGGATTATTATATGAATAATAATTTAGAAAAACTAGACTCGCTGCCTGTAAAAAAAGCAGTGCTTACAAATGCCTTACCTGCCATGATTGCCATGATAATGGTGCTGGTTTATAATATGGCCGACTTATTCTTTGTAGGGCAAACAGGCGACCCATTGCAAGTTGCCGCTGTATCAATAGCAACACCTGTGTTTTTGATTTTTATGTCTATAGGTAATATCTTTGGTATTGGTGGCACATCTTATCTTTCCAGAAGTTTAGGCAGCGGCAATACAGAACGTGCTAAAAGAATTTCCTCATTTTGTTTTTGGTCTTGTATCGTGGTTGGTATTTTAATATCTATTGTCATGTTTTTTGCTATGGATACTATCCTTGCCATACTTGGTGCCAGCAAGGATATTTGGACTATGGTTAAAAATTACTTGCAAATACTTTGTATAAGTGGCCCGTTTATTTTAGTTTCAAGCTGCTTTTCTAATCTGCTGCGCGGCGAAGGCCAAGCCCAAAAAGCGATGATGGGTATGATTATTGGCAATTTAGTCAATATTATCCTCGATCCTATTTTTATCTTGGGCTTTGGTTTAGGGGTAGAAGGTGCGGCTATTGCCACGGTTATCGGTAATATCTGCGGTGGGCTTTATTATATAATCTACCTAGTTAAAGGTAATACCATCTTAAGCGTTAAACCTAAATATTTTTCTGTTTCAAATGGCATATTATCAAATATTTTAGCCATAGGTATTCCGGCCTCACTTGCAACAATACTTATGAGTATCTCGCAAATGATTTTAAATGAGCAAATGTCCGATTATGGCGATTTAGCTTTGGCCGGCATTGGTGTGGCGATGAAAGTTACCATGATTACCGGCATGCTTTGTATTGGTTTAGGACAAGGGGTACAGCCACTTTTAGGCTATGCTGTTGGCGCCGGGAATAAAAAGCGTTATGATGATATTATGAAGTTTGCACTTGCTTTTGCATTTTTATTAAGTGGGGTTTTAACAGTTGCCTGCTATATTGGCCTAGAGCAAATCGTTGGCGCCTTTTTAAGCGATGCCGCTGCCTTTGAGTATGCCTTTTCGTTCTCGCAAATTCTTTTATCAACAAGTGTATTGTTTGGTATATTATTTGTGCTTTCAAATGCTTTGCAAGCCGCAGGAGCAGCCACCGCTTCGCTTATCGTAAATGTTAGCCGTCAGGGAATTGTCTATATTCCGATGGTATTTATCCTAAATGCAACTTGGGGACTGGATGGCCTGGTTTTTGCCCAACCGATAGCAGATATTGCTTCTTTGATATTAGCAATTATCTTCTATTTTAGAGTATCAAAGAAAGTGTTTGGCGAAAACAATATCTTAGGCGATATTCAATTAATAAATGAACCGCTGACAAATAATACTATTTAAGATTAAAGATCAATATAAAAAAATTATGCCGCATAAGGGGTGAAGCAGATGAATAATTTAGAAAAGCGCATCCGCCGCAATAAAATGCTATTAGAGGATATGACCAGAACAGAACAAAGACTTTATTTGATCAAGTTTCTGCTAAACGAAAACCCTCGATATAGCAAAATAGAGATACCGACAGACGAAGATGAGCAAAGAGATTTACTTCGTTCATTATTTAATGTGCGACCTCCCGAGCCGATCAGTGATGAGTTTTTAGAAATTCAAGACGATTACTTAAAATCAGAAATTGAAGCTCGTGGAATTGTTGATAGCGATACCCTATCGGCCACAAAATATAATAATCAGATATACCTTTGGCAAGGAGATATTACGACACTAAAGGTTGATGCCATTGTCAATGCGGCTAATTCAGCACTACTTGGCTGTTTCCAACCTCTCCATAATTGCATTGATAACATCATTCACACGCTCTCGGGTGTTCGACTACGACTCGCTTGCAACGAGCTGATGAACGAGCAAAGACACAAGGAAGAAACAGGAAAAGCGAAGATTACACCTGCTTACAACCTACCGAGCAAATATGTTCTCCATACCGTTGGACCGATTATCTCCGGTAAGCTCACAGATAGGGATAGGATGCTACTTGCAGACTGCTATAAATCTTGTCTTGAATTAGCGGTGAAAAATGATATTAAATCCATGGCTTTTTGCTGTATCTCAACTGGTGTATTTTGTTTCCCACAGCAGGAAGCGGAAGAAATTGCGGTGAAAACGGTATCTTTGTTTTTGCAAAATAACCATAGTGATATGAAAGTGATTTTTAATGTGTTCACGGATAAAGACCTTGCAATATACCAAAACATATTAAACAAGTAACAGACAATTAAATATATTTAAGGCTTGATAGGCGTTCTTTTGGACGCCTATTTTTTATGCCAAAAAATCGAAAGGAGGAACAAAATTGAACGCAAAAGTAATCGCCGTCGCCATGCAAAAAAGACGGCATTGATATGGCAAGGGTTCCTGCATTACACGACAGCTTGTAAAAGGACAAGCATCGGTATTGTAGGGCTATGATAGCCTTGCCAAAAGGCAACTCAAAATATCCCCTTTGTCGGGGTGCGTGGCAAATACGGCAATTCAGCTAACACAAAAATAGTAACCTATGTTAGTTAAATCATAGGTTACTATTTTTAATTGATTTACAATAGAAAGGAAAGTTTGTATGAAAACTAAAAACACATCAGCAACCATACATAAAAATGATGAAACAAATAGGGTCATACAAAATTTTGCAGATAAATGGGCAAGTATGGTGGTAGAGCAACTACAACATTTAGAGCCGCAAGAGATAGAGCTTTTGCGTGATGAAATGCGAGAGCGTCAAGCAGTAAATTCATAACATTGTGCTTTTTCTCTGATTTCAATACAATAGTGGCAAGGAGGTGGCTTGAATGAGAAAAGCAAAAACTAAAAATGCAGTAGATATGTCAATAACGTTCTGAAAATGTACATTTATGGCGTTTAAATATTGTACATA
>CAYJPF010000013.1:0-13856 GCA_964372025.1 uncultured Peptococcaceae bacterium
TTTCTAAAATACAATAGCTAATTTGGGGGCGCTGCCCCCAAACCCCTGCGATTTTTTGTAAAAAATCGAGTAAAACTTTTGTGTTTCCTTTACAAAATGTCTGTTTTATGTTACAATGTTTGGGACTATATTTTTTTATGAAGGAGGTTTTTTTATGAAAGATCGTGGTTCTTTTGCCAGTAATATTGGTTTTATTCTGGCAGCGGCGGGCTCGGCTATTGGTTTAGGGAATATTTGGAAATTCCCCGGGCGAGTTGGCGAAAACGGCGGCGGTACATTTATTTTGGTTTATATTGCTATTGTACTTTTTATTGGTGTATCGATTATGCTGGCCGAAATCGCAGTTGGCCGTCATGGCCAAAAAAATACGGTAGGTTCTTTTAGGGCTATTAACCCTAAATTTGCTTTTATCGGTAAATTTGGCGTTGTTACCGCCTTTATTATTCTATCCTATTATGGGGTAGTGGGCGGCTGGGTTATTAAGTATATTACCACCTATATCAGCGGCGCTAATTTTGGTGGCGATACCGAAACTTATTTTATAGGTTTTATTACACAATCAATTCAGCCGATAATCTGGCAGATTATATTTATGGTTTTAACGGCTGCCGTTGTAATTAAAGGGGTATCGGCCGGTATTGAACGGGTAAGTAAGGTATTGATGCCTTTATTGTTTTTAATTCTAATTGTTATTACGGTTAGGGCAGTTACTTTACCGGGAGCGGAGCAGGGTATTGATTTTATTTTCTCCTTTGACCCTGCCTACTTAAACACTAATACTTTAATTGCAGCCCTAGGCCAGGCCTTTTTCTCGCTATCTTTGGGCATGTCGATTATGGTAACTTATGGTTCTTATGTATCTAAAAAGGATTCTTTGCCGGGCAGTGTGGGTTTAATCAGCTTGCTGGATACTGCTATTGCTTTAATGGCAGGTGTGGCTATTATTTGCGCGGTATATGCAACTAATCCCGATTTAATTGGCGCAGCAGGTGGTGGTTTTGCATTTATATCCTTGCCTAATGTATTTGCGGCTATGCCTTTTGGTGCTTTCTTTGGTTTATTATTCTTCCTCTTATTATTCTTTGCGGCCTTTACCTCGGCCATGTCGATTTTGGAGGGTGTTGTGGCTTATGTAACCGAAGAATTTAATTTATCTCGTACTAAGGGTACGATTATTGTGGCTATTTTAACCACGATATGCGGCACCGGCTATTCCCTATCCCAAGGTGCGATACCCGGCCTTAAGCTACCCTGGTTTGATTTTGCCAATGGCCTACAGATGTTACCGATGGGCACTGTGATGGAATTTTTAACTGATAATTTATTAATTCCCACCACGGCATTATTGGCCTGTATTTTTGTGGGTTGGGTTTGGAAGCCGCAAAATGCTTTATTGGAGATTAAAGAAGGCAGCAAAAACGGCTTTAAATTTGCCTCTATTTGGGTATTTTTTATCAAATACATTTGCCCATTAGCGGTAGCAGGCATTTTAATTGCAGCCTTAGTATTCGGACGCTCCGTAAGCTAAAAGCTCCCCAAAAGTTTTTGCTTTTGCTTTTTTCAAAAAGCAAAGGTCTTAATCTTTTGAACTTAATCTTTTGAACTTAATCTTTTTCTTTCAATTACCAAAAAAAGGGTAATGTAGGCAAGATGGGAGCATAAGGCGTCTGCAAAACCAATAATCGAATTGATAAAATTGAAAGAAAGCTGCTATTTTTATTTGCTAGGCAAATAAAAATGAAGTGCTCTACAGCAATCAAGGCATCTAATAAACCTAATGCTAAGGAAAGCAAACCAAGCACTAAGGAAAGCAAACCTAATGCCAAGAGCACTAAAGGAAAGCAAAAAAAAGAGGCTATCGCAAATATTTATTGCGATAGCCTCTTTCTTTATCTTATTCAAATACCGTATCTTATTCAAATACTGTTTGATCTTCTACTTCTACTTGTAAGGCATCCAATGCTTTGTTTACCAAACGCTTACGGATTTTATAACTTTCCTCTTCGCCCAAAGTAGGATCACCCAAAGGATAAGGAATACCAATTGCCGGAACAATACGATTTGCACCAATTGTTAAGGAAATCGGTACTACTGTGCAAACATGTACTACCGGAATACCAACTCTGTCAATCTCTTTTACCATCGTTGCGCCGCAACGAGTGCAGGTGCCTCAGGTGGAGGTTAGTATTACCGCATCAATTTTATCTTCTAATAATTTTTTGGAGAAGCTCTCGCCAAAACCTTTAGCATTGCCTACCGAAGTGCCGGTACCGGTTGTGGTTACAAAATAATTGGCCAATTCGCCGATTTCGCCGGCTTTTTCCAATTCGCGTAAAGCATCTAAAGGCACAACCAAGTTAGGATTCTTTAAGGCAAAAGCGCGGTCATAACCACCATGAATAGTCATAAAATCATCAGCGCTTAAAGTGTCCATACCGGTGATATCATAAATACCATACTTGGTAGCACTGGAAGACTCAACCCGATCGGGATTGCCTTGGGGCACAATACCGCCCGAAGTTACAATTGCAATTTTAGCCTTTTTAATATCCTTAACAGCTGCACTGGGGGTTACTCTATCAAAAACAGGCATTGGATACTCGGTGGTAAACTCATCTTTTGCCATCTTTTTGATTAGCATATCGATAGCTCTGGACGAACCACGCTTTTCGGCAAAATAGTTAACCCTAATGCCTCTTTCGATATAACCTTCGATAGCAGGGGCAAGTACTTCCTCGCCGGTTGCCAATTTTTTAGCCAAAGATGCAATCTTAGGCATAGCATTTTTCATATCAGCAGCCGAATTGCCGGTTAAAATGATATGAACATCTTTTTTAAACATATCAGCACCGGGGTTTTCATTGTACATACCGGTTACTACCGGGATATTTAATTGCTCTTCTACTGCTTTTGCAATGCTGCCGCAAGCAACACCATAACGGCCGGCATTAAAAGCAGGGCCTGCTACAAATACTTGGGGCTCGTACTTTTTAATCATATCGATTAAGGTAGCAGTAGCGCTTTCTAGGTTTTCGCCAAAATAATTGTCGCCGCAAATTGCGGTTGCTACTACTTCATAGGCATCGCCTAAAGCAGCTTGTAAAGCCATACCGGGGCCTACAACACCTTCTCTAATCTCCGGCGGAATATGTGCCATATCTTCGCCGCCAATACCGGCAAAGAAGTTATTTATATAGTGAACTACTTTGATCTTAGCCATTATTAATTATTTCCTCCTCTAGTTAATATTAATAGCCACGAGCGGCCAATTTATTATAGCCATTGGCAATGGTGGATGCAATAATGATTTGCAATTCGGCCTCGATGCTGCCATCAGGCTTTAAGCTGCCCTCATAACCACCAATCATCATTTCCACAAATTCCAAGGTGCCGATTGTACGCTCCATCGGCGGGAAATCGATAATAATATTGCCCTGACCGCAAGATACCAAAGCATCAGCTTCCGGTACGGCATCGGCCAAAGATTGCGATTTGCCATCACGGCCGGGGAATTCATCGGTAATCAATACCACATCAATACCCTTTTGCGAAACTTTTTTGCAGTTCATCATTAAGTCGGTATCGGGATTACCATAACCTTCTTCGGTAATCAAAATACCATCTAAGCCCATAAATTCGGCCAATTTGGCTACCATATCGGAGGAACGAACTTTATCGGCCAAGAATACGTTTTCGTTGGTTAAGATAACACCAACAAAGTTGATATCCTTACCATGACGCTCGTATAAATCGGTAATTACCGGATTGTTTTGATGATGGAAGGTGGTTACTTTATCGCAAGGAGCAACGCAGTTACCGCTGATAATAGCACCATCCATAATCTCGGTAGGATACATAATGGTAGGCACAAATTCTTTAGCATCTACACCATAATAATAGGTATCATGCAAAAGGCCTTGCGATTGTAGCATATGCACATAACCTACTTTAGGAAGATTAGGATATTGGGCAATTTGCTCAATTAAAGGCTTGGTTTCGTAGGTGATAATTTCATCCGGCTCTACATTACGGCCGGCTTCGCCTACATAAGCACCGATTTTTAGGCCAGCTTCGCGGCCGGCAGCTTCATAATCATGGGTTTCTAAGCCTTCTTTAGGCTCGATTACCACAACTACATTATAAGTGCCCGAAAAAGGAGTATATTTAGCAGCAGGGCCGCTCATATCAATAATGCCTTCTTGGAAACCAACAATTTTACCGCAAGTAATAACGGTAGAACCAACCAAAGCATGGGTACGGCCACTGCCTACCTCATTAACTTTAGCATGGGTGCCGGGGAACATAGCACCACTGCCGCTTACTTTTACACGGGGCTCGATTACATCTTTTACAGGGGCAATTCTTGTGGATTCGCCGGGCTTGGCCAATTCTACGGTAGCCGCAATAAGCCTTTCATCCTCAAGAACCAATTTTTCAATCTCTTCTTTATTGACATAAAGTACACCCTTGTCAACTTTTGTTTCACTTCCAAACTGTACATCTTTGATCATTATTTTACCCAGTTCAAGTTTCAAAGCGAATGCCTCCTCTTTTTCTTAATTTATTTCTACCGCAATTAATCTTTGTATTTAGGCAAATTATCGATATAACCGCTAATAAAAGATAAATCCACGGTACGAAAATCTTTTTTAATTTTTTCCGACCACTGCATAGCTGCCTTGCCGGCCAAAAACTTTTGAGCGGCGGCAATGCTATTTTCGATTAGCATAATGCTTTCGGTTAATTCCTCTTTGGTGGGCGGCAAGCTTTCTAGGATAATCGAACGATATGGCGTTTGATTAGGCTTAACACTGCCGGCCATCGGATGGCTTAATAATTTATGGCCCAAATGAATATAATCACGAGCCTTTTCCAATACCTCAACATAGCTGCCATCTACAAATAAAGCTTCTATTTTAGGGCTGCAATACTGATATGCATCTTGATTATTGGTGATTAAATATGGCTTAGATTTCACTTATTTGCTCCTAAAATTTAAAATTAAGCAGATATTACGCTAATATTCTATCATGAGCTTAAATCAAAAGTCAATAATTTTTATTAAAAAAAACCAATAAAGTTTAATGCTTAACAAAAACTAAAAAAGGGCTGCAACTAGGCAGTTACAGCCCTATATTTAATTAGATAACGCCGGTGATAAACATGATGATTAAGGCAACAGGAATAATGCCTATTACAAAAGGTTTCCACCAACTAAATACTTTGGCAATGCCGGTAGCGCCATTATTGGCATATTCTTGGAATTTTTCGAATTTCCAGATATAGGCGGTATAAAGAACAATCATAATAGCGCCTAAAGGCATCATAATATTGCCGGAGAGGAAATCGTAAAAATCGAAGAAATTGCGGCCTAAGATGCTAACTTCTGCCCAAGGCCCTTGAGCCAATACGGCAGGGATAGCTACCACAAAGATAGCAGCCAAACCAATAGCAACAGCCTTAACACGGCTGGTTTTGCCCAATTCTTTAATAGCCATGGCAATCGGCTCGAAATAGCCTAAGGCCGAGCTCATAGCGGCAAAGAATAAAAGCAAGAAGAATAAAGAAGCAAATAAACGGCCGGCCGGCAAATTAGCAAAAATATTGCTCATGGTTACGAAAACCAAGTTATAGCCGGAATCGGGGGATAAACCTAAAGAGAATACGGCCGGGAAAATCATCAAACCGGCTAATAAAGCGCAAAAAGTATCAAAGGCTACAACGGTAGCGGTATCGGAAGGGATATTGCTTTTTTCGGCCAAATAAGAGCCATAAATAAAAGCACCACCGCTGGATACGCCAATCGAGAAGAAAGCCTGACCGGTTGCGGTTAAAAAGATATCGGGCGTGATTTTAGAAAAATCGGGTGCCAAATACCAGGTTAAACCTTCGATAGCGCCGGGCAAAGTTAAAGAACGAATAGCTAAAACAATAAGTAAGATAAATAAGGTAGGCATCATAAACTTACAAGCTGTTTCTACCCCTTTTTCTAAGCCACGCGAAGAAATAACACCAATTAATACACAGCAAATGAATAATAAGATAGCAAGTAAGCCGGTATTGCCCATAAGGCCATCAAACATACCGGTATATTGCTCGGGCGTTATCCCCGGCGTAGTTAAAGCGCCTGTTACCGCTTGGAAGAAATAGTTTAAAATCCAGCCCATAATTTGAATATAATAAGTCAAAATGAAAAATGCTGCTAGAATACCAATCCAACCAATACTTACCCAAGGACTACCCTTTTTAGTTAAAGAACGCATGCCGGAAATAGAATTCATCCGGGTTTTGCGGCCTAAACTAACCTCCATGGCAAAAAGCGGCAAGCCAATTACAAGAACAATTGCTAAATAAATAAGTACAAATGCACCGCCGCCATTGGTTCCAACCAGATAGGGAAAACGCCAAATATTCCCTAAACCGATCGAGAAACCAGCCATGGCCATAATAAAACCAAATCTGCTTCCCCAATTTTCTCTTGAACCTGTTGACATAATAAACCTCCTTATAATAATATATTATTTGAATAGGCAATACCTATTCAAAATTAAAACCAAAGCAAACCATAATTAGACAAAAACAAAAAATTGCCTAAATATGCTTATAGTATAGCTAACTATGTACTAAAAGTCAAGTAAATATTAAAAAAAATTGTAGTTTTTTTTATAGGGATTTTTTGCATAAATAGTACTTGCATATTTGCTAATAATCATTTATAATAGTATAGCATTAATAAAATTTAGGAGGAAAAAAATGACTACAAAAGCTTTATTAAAATTGCTATTGATTGGTATAATGATTGTACTTAGCTTTAGCTTAGCCGCTTGTGGCGGTGAAGAAGAGCCGGTGGTTGAAGAGCCGGTGGTTGAAGAGCCTGTGGTTGAGGAGCCTGTGGTTGAGGAGCCTGTTGTTGAGGAGCCTGTTGTTGAGGAGCCTGTTGAGGAAGAGCCTGCTGTAGTTGGCGGCGAGATTAATGGGTTTTGGTATGATGCCGTAGACAATTACTTTATTGTCGAAATTCGCGATAATAATGTGCTTGGTGCTTATGATGCTTCCGAAGGCTATATTATGGCCGCTTATGATTTAAGCTGGGATGCCGCTACTAATACCGGTACATTTGGTATTGGCGATTTAAGCATGGATCTTATCTTAAGCGATGGCATTTTAACCATGGTAAATGTTGATGGTACTTCTCAAGATTTAACCCCGATTGACGAAGCTACTGCTTTAAGCACTATTGGCCAGCCTGCCGATCTTCATGAGTTTGTTTATACTTATGCCGATTATTATTATGGCTACTATGGTGATTATTATTATGAAGATTATTATGGTGGCGACACCTATAATCCCTACTATGGTTATGATATGGCCGACTATTTAGCTGCTTATCCTTATTATGGTTATTTAGAGGGCTATGGTTATGGCCACTTTAATACCGAGGAAATCGAAAGTTATGGCGGTTTTGATTATTTTACCGAGATGTATTTCCAGCTAAATAGTGATATCAATCCTAATGATAGTGATGCCGGTTATTAAGTTTTAAATACTTAAAAAATTTTAAGGGGCTATCGCAAATGCTTAAAATCATTTGCGATAGCCCCTTTTATTTTGCTTGCATCAATTCTTCAATTTTAGCAATGATATTATCATATCCTTGCTGCAAATCATCGGTATCTTTTACACTATCCTCCAAGGGGCATAGCCCATCATTATTACGATTGGCTATATAGGGCACCAATTTATCATATTGATAGCTTAGGCTATGCTTATCAAGCATCTTGATAGCGGTTTTGCTCATTAATAAGCCCTGCACTGCTTGGGCTTTAAATTTAATCAGCAGTAACGCTGCCGCCTTGCCAATAACCTTATCAATTATAATTGCATCTTTAATTAAATCGGGATTGGTATTGATTACTTTAATAATCGGCTTAACCCCAATCCCTAAATCTTGATAAATTAAGTTATTATCCTTGATAATCAAAAAGCTGGCTTGACCATCTAAAATTATTTGCTTTAGTTGTTGGCTGATTTGCATAATTATACTCCTTATAATATGCCAATAATAGGTAATTGCAAATCAAAAGATTTAATTGCTCTTTGCTTGCAAAAAAGCAGCAAAAAAACTTTTTACTGTTCTTCGATTTTTATCATGCCTTTATTTAACCATTTGCCGCTTCGATAACGCCATTGGGTTATCGCACAGCCTGTTAGCCAGGCTAATGGTAAACTATAATATACACTTCTAAAATCAATAAAAGTTTCGGCCATTATATAAGCCGATATTACCCTAATACTTAAATTAACAAAACTAGCTATAGCAGGCGCTTTAACATCCCCTACCCCCTGCAATAAGCCGGCCGTAATATTATTAATTGTCGAAAAAACAATAAACATCAGCAGAATATTTAAATGCTCCCTACCACGAATAAAGGCATCACCGGTTAAATTAAATACCCCTAAGGCCTCATCACCGATCAGATAAGTTATTGTTATCATTACAAAACAAAAGATACAACCCATAATTAATGTTTGATTATAGGCATTTTTTACTCGATCAATCCGCCCTGCCCCAATGTTTTGTCCGGCAAAATTAGCCATAGCCGTATTAAAAGCATTAGATGGGATATAAATCAAAGCATCCATACGCTGCATAGCAGCATAACCTTCAATACTAGGCGCTCCAAAACTATTAACCAAGCGCTGCAATACAATAAAACCAATCGCCATCGTAGAACTTTGCAATAAAATCGGCGCTGTTAAACGCCAAATGGCCTTAATATACGACTTTTTAATGATAAATTCAACCGCGCTAAGCCGCAACTGAGGATGGTTTTTCCATAAATAAATACTAGCCGCAATAGCAGCACCAAATATCGAAATAGCCGTAGCCCAAGCCGCACCGGCAACCGCCCAATCAAAGACCAATACAAACAACAAATCCAAACCCACATTAAGTACAGCCGATATCAATAAAAAGATAACCGCTCCCTTAGAATCTCCATGCGCCCGCAATGCTCCATAAACAATATTATAAAGCATTTGCCCGCTCATCGCTAGTACATAAATCCTAAAATAAACCAGGCTATCGGCCAACATCTCCGGCGGCGTGCCAAAAAAATCCTCAAACAATAACCGCGAAAATATAAGCACAATCACCGTTAAAGCCAAAGCCAATAGCATACAAAACTTTAAGGCAGTGGCAAAAATGGTTTTAACCTCGCCCAGCTTATTAGCGCCCACATATTGAGAAATAATAATACTGCTACCGGCACCAAAACTGGTAGAAACCAGATTTAATAACCACACAACCGGGTTGCTAATGCCAATTGCTCCCAAAGCTGTGGCGCTAACAAAGCGCCCCACGATAATTGCATCAATCATCATATATGTGGTTTGGATAACCAAAGCACCCATCAAAGGCAAAGCAAAATTAAAAATTAAACGCCATTCTTTGCCTTTAGTTAAATCTACCTGCATAGTAAACCTCTTTTGAATATGGTATATGTTTATATGGTATATGCTTATAAAATCAAATTATCTAAAGAGCTGCTATCCGGCTTAACTTGCAGCGGCTCCGGCGCAGCCAGCAAGGCGCTTTGAATATCCTTAAGCCCATTGCCGGTAATAATAGTTACAATTTTAGCTTCTTTTTCAATTAGCCCCAAATCAATAGCCTTTTTTAGGCCGGCAGTAGCAGCAACCCCGGCCGGCTCGCCAAATATGCCGCAACCGGCACCCAAATCACGCATTGCTGCCAAAATTTGCTCGTCACTAACTTCTATCGTTAAGCCATTTGATGCCTTAATCGCAGCTAAAGCCTTATCGGGATTGCGTGGTAAACCTACGGCAATGCTATCGGCCAAAGTATTTTCGGGCATCGATTGCAACTTAGCCTGCTCGCGCCAAGCCCGATTAATCGGATAACAACCCTCGGCTTGCACGCTTAATAAGCGCGGCAATTTATCGATAAAACCAATTTGATACAAATCATAAAAGCCCTGCCAAACACCGGCTATGGTGCAGCCATCACCCACCGAAACACAAACATAATCAGGAGCCTGCCAGCCCAATTGCTCGCAAATTTCTAAGGCCACCGTTTTTTTGCCCTCCGATAAGTACGGATTAATGGCCGCATTGCGATTATACCAGCCAAAACGCTCAATTGCCGCCTGCGATAAGGCAAAAGTTTGCTCATAATCGCCATCAACTATCATCACCTTAGCCCCAAAAATCAAAAGCTGGGCAATTTTGCCCTTAGGCGCACGGCTAGGCACAAAAATATAGCTTTTTAAGCCGCAAGATGCCGCCTGACCTGCCAAAGAAGATGCCGCATTACCGGTAGAAGAACAAGCTATACTCTGCTGATTAGCCTCCATCGCCTTAACTACCGCCATAGCGCTGGCCCGATCCTTTAATGAAGAAGTAGGATTTTGACCATCATCCTTGATATATAGATTAGCTAGCCCCAAAAAGCCGGGCTTATGATACAAGGGCGAATAGCCAACCGCCAAGGGCGGCAAGGCCGCATTTGCCCCAATTGGCAATAAAGGACGATAGCGCCACATATTAAAATCACGATTAGCAGCCAAAGCATCACGATCAAAATTGGCCTTAATAGCCTGATAATCATAAATTACCTGCAAAAGACCGCCGCAAGCCGGACAAAGTGTATTGTCCGGCTTGGCAGCAATTATTGTATCACAATTTATACATTTTAGTTTAAAATTAATGCTCATAAATTATAATCCCACTTGCTGATTAAATTGTTCGATTAACTTATCAATTTGGCCTACTTGATTATATAGAGCCGGCCAATAATTATCATAATCATACCATTGGCTTTGCAATTCGTCTACATCTTTGCCTTGCTGCTCTACCCAAGTATAATATTTTAAATTATGGATGCGCTTTTTGGCAGCATAGGTTAATTCTTCAAGATTATCAGTGGTTAAGCCCAGCATAAAGCGCTCATGATCGCATGCTGCCCGCATTAAATCATAGCTGCCTTTTTCGGCATTTAATTCTTCTAAGCGGGATAAATACATCTCGGCCGAATCGGTAAGCACGGTAATTACCACATCCTGCTCGCCCAATTCATAGTATTTGGCAAACTTAATTGCCGATAGCATATTAGCAATACCCGATATGCCCAGCCAGCTTAATTTATCAATAAATTCGCTAGCCAAACCTAAATGCTCGGCCAAATATTGGCGGCCGGCCTCTTCATTAAATAAGCGTAACAAATTGTGGCTGTTTTCGTCGTCGATAGCCATTACCATATCGCTATTTTTTACATTATGGATAAAAGGAATATGCTTATCGCCAATGCCTTCGATCCGATGATCGCCAAAGCCATTATTAAGCAAGGTGGGGCATTGCAAGGCCTCGGCCACCGCCAGCTTTGCATAGCGGAAATGATCCTTAATATAATCACCGGAGGCCAAAGTGCCTGCCGAGCCCGAGGTTAAGCAAACCCCTGCTAAGCGGCTATTACCATCATCAACTGCCGCAAAAGCCTCGGCCATAGCCGGGCCCGTTACATGATAATGCCAAAGGCTATTGGCCAATTCCTGGAATTGATCTAAAATAATCACATCGGGGCGAGTTTGACGCAATTCATGCACTTTATCGAATATCTCTTTAACATTACTTTCGCAGCCGGGGGTGGCAATAATTTCGCCGGCTACCGTCTTTAGCCATTCAAAGCGCTCTTT
The DNA here is from genome assembly GCA_964372025.1 of uncultured Peptococcaceae bacterium. Classification (GTDB taxonomy): domain Bacteria; phylum Bacillota; class Dehalobacteriia; order UBA4068; family UBA4068; genus CAYJBP01. Next base: position 11,715 of record CAYJPF010000013.1, read on the forward strand.
GCTCATGCCTTCCGGCAAAATAGCTATGGAATGGCAACCCAAAAGCGCCGAATTATAAGCACCGCCACGGCAATAATTACCGGTAGAAGGCCAGGCAGCCTTATGATAGGTAGGATCGAACTGGCCGGTAATTAAGCGAGTTAAAAGGCAGCTAATCGAAGCCCCAACCTTATGGCAACCGGTAGGAAACCACTTGCCGGCCAAGGCAATAACCCTGGCCTTGGTGCCGGTTAAGGCAGTAGGAAATTCGATAAAATTAACCCCATCATAAAGCCCACCTTTTTCGACAGGTTGATTATGCCAGTTTACGCGGAATAAATTAGTAGCATCAAGATCCCAAAGCCCAATATTGCTTAATTTATCCTTAATCGAGGCCGGGATTAAAGCCGGATCACGCATTTGTGCATAGGTTGGAATAATAATATTACGTTTACGAGCATGTTCAATGGTATTTGCTAAAGCTTTTTCATTAATTTGTAAATTAATCATCTAAACCTCCCTATTTTTTGCGATTTGCCAATAAATCCTGATAGGCATAAATGGCAGCAATGGTTTTGCCATCGCAGATTTCATTGCTATATATTTTTTGCTTGGCATCGGCCAAGCTATAACGCTCGATTTCGATTTCCTCATCTTGATCTAAGTTTTGGCAACCTTCATAAATTTGCTCGGCCAAATAATAATAAATACGCTCATTGCAAATGCCAATCGAGCTATAAAGCCAGCCCAAAGGGATCAGCAAATCGGTTTTATAGCCGGTTTCTTCTTCTAATTCCCGATATGCGCAGGCCAAAGGCTGCTCACCTTTTTCGCAAAGCCCGGCCGGGATTTCCAAAGAATCAATACCGGCCGCATGACGATACTGACGCACAAAAAGGATAAGCCCTTCCGCATCTACCGCCAAAACAGCAGCGGCATCATCATGCTCTACAACTTCCCTAATCGAGGTTAGGCCATTTTCAAACTCGATAGTATCTTTATAAACATTGATAATCCTGCCCTGATAAATCTGCTCACGAGCGGTAGTTTTATAGCTCATATAGCCTCCTAGCTGCGTTATCTAATCCTTTTTAAAATACTGTGCGCCCTGATTATTGGTATGAGCGGCCTTAGATAAAGCTTCGGCAATAATCCGCTCTACCGGATATTGTTGATCTTTTTTCTGATCAAATACTATATTATTTTGCTCGGGCATTTGGCGGCCGGCTTTGGCCGAAATAGCCATCGCACTATCAGCAGCCTTGCGAGCAGCCTCCATAGCTGCGGAAATTGCCTTCTCGGCATCTTGTTGTTCTTTAAGTAAATTATCATAATGGCCGGTTTCCTCGGCCACTTTTTGGGCTATAGTAGAAGTTTGCCGCGGGGCAAAAACCGATGGGCGATTAGGCATAGCTGGCTGAGGCTCCGGGCTTAGCGGTTCGGGGCTTAGCGGCGCCTGCTCAAAAGCGGGGCTAATCGTTGCCGCAGTTTGGGCGGCCGAATCATTTTGCAGCGGCGAAGCCATGCTGGCGGCCGACTGCGTATAGGCATTATTTACCGTATCCCAATTTTTGGGCAAAGGACGATATCCCAAAGAATTAGCAGCCTGACGCTGGGCTTCTTCTTCGGCACGACGGCTAATTTCTTCGGCCACTTTTTGTTGAGCCTTCAAAAATTCCGGATCTAAGGCCGAAGCTGACGGCGGAGCAGCAAACTGGGGTTGCAAAGGCAAATCAGCAGCTTGCGGTTCGGCGGCAGCAATCGGCTCGGCCTGACGATAAGCAGCCAATTCGGCCTGCAAGCGAGCTTGCTCATTAATTTGATTTTCGGCAGCCAAGGCAGCCTGGCGACGAGCCTCTTCGGCGGCTTGACGGCGTGCTAATAATTCATTTTCTAAGCGCAAAGCCTCTTCGGCCTGACGACGCGCCTCTTCTTCGGCCTTTTCCCTAGCTAAACGAGCAGCCTCTTGCATGGCCAAAATCTCGGCCTCAATGCGAGCTTCTTCCTCGGCGATACGCCGGGCTTCGGCGGCGGCAGCCTCGGCGGCTAAGCGAGCCTCCTCCTCGGCGATACGCCGGGCTTCGGCGGCGGCAGCCTCGGCGGCTAAACGAGCCTCCTCCTCGGCGATACGCCGGGCTTCGGCGGCGGCAGCCTCGGCGGCTA
>CAYJPF010000013.1:13956-23861 GCA_964372025.1 uncultured Peptococcaceae bacterium
GCTGGGCTTCGGCGGCGGCAGCCTCGGCGGCTAAACACGCTTCCTCCTCGGCGATGCGCTGGGCTTCGGCGGCGGCAGCCTCGGCGGCTAAACACGCTTCCTCCTCGGCGATACGCTGGGCTTCGGCGGCGGCAGCCTCGGCGGCTAAACGAGCTTCTTCCTCGGCGATACGCTGGGCTTCGGCGGCGGCAGCCTCAATATCTTCACTGGCTAAACGGCGTGCTTCTTCGGCAAAACTAGGCTGATTTGCATCGATTAATTGATCTAAATCATCCTTAGCCAGGCGTTCAATCTCCCGGGCAGCCAATTGCTGGGCGGCAATAAATTCCTGATTTTCAAAGGGCATACCCTGCCCCTGATTATGCGGCCAAGGGTTTTGCTCGGCATTTAAACGTGCTTGCATTGCCTGGGCTCGTAAGTCTTCCATTTCGGCCTCTACCTGGGCTTGTCTTTGTTCATAATCGGCAAAATCTAACTCATTAACGGCCGCAGGCTCATCTTTATCAAGCAAAGTGGCCGGCTCTTGCTCAATTTGCTCATTTGGCTCAAAATTTAAGCCTAGCGATGTTGAAGGCTGCTTAAATTCCCCACTTAAGCTACCGCTTAAACTAGAATTAGCAGCGGGCATTCCCCATAATGAACCGGATTTGGCCGGGCTTAAATCCATATCATTGGCCAATAAACCCAAATTATCCTTAGGTTCTATTTCGGCATCTAGCTGCAATTTAGCCAGAGCATCCTTAATTTGCTGATCATCGGCTGCAATCGGCTGTTCAATGGCAGCTTGCACCGGCTGTTGATCTAATTGCGGCAAGGCAGCTTCTAAATCATCGCCATTTAACGCAGCGGGAATATCCCTGCTAGCCAATTCAGTATCCGGCAAATCGGTTATAGTATTTGCCATTACAGATGGCGCAAAGGGCTCGGCAAAGGGATTATTTTGATTAGCAGTACTATCACTGATAGGCATTTCAGCTGCTGCATCCAAAGTTTGTTCCTCGGCTTGCGCAGGCCAAGCAGGCTCTGTAAGCTGCGGCTCTGGTATATTAATTTGATTTTCTTGATTAAAGGGCATTTCTTGGCCAACCGCGTCTGCCTGATCGTCTTGAATAATATGGGCAGCCGAAGGCTCCGGGGCAACATCTACGGCTTGGGCGGCTTGCAAGGCGGCTTCTTGCTGCTTGATAAGCATAGCGGCCTGCTCTAATGCCTCTTGCGCTAAGGCTTGTTGATCATCATAATCATGTTCAATCGCCAATTGGGCGGCCATAATATCCTTGGCTTCACTGGTTAAATTTTCCAAAACCGAATCGCCTTCATCATAGGTTTCGGCCATTTTATCTTGTTTTTCCAGCAAATTTTGCACATAAGTAGCGCCCGGCTGCGACATCGTCCGCAAAGCCTGCCATTCGCCGGTATTGCCTTGCATCATCGGCACGGCATAGCCCTGAATTTTACGTTTTTGCAACCAAGTGCCCTGCTTCGAGCTGCCAATGCGCCATAATTCTTTTTCATTCATTTTGGCTGCAACTTCTTTGGCATGATTAATGCGCTGAAATTCTTCCTCGGCCATTTGCAACTTTTGCTCTACCTGCTGCAAAGCCAAAATATCACTGCTAAGCCGCTCCTGCAAAGAGGAAATTTGCTGATCTAATTTTTCGATAACCGGCTCGCTGGCGGTACGCAAAATTTCCGATTTTTTCTTAAAAAAGGCCGCTTCTTTGGCTATTCTAAGCAATTCCAAATCGGCTTTTTCGGCCTGGCCATTAACTTCGGTAATTTCCGATAATAATTGCTCTTGCACCTGCTGGCTATGGAGCATTTGTTCTTCGGCTTCTTTAATTTTTTGCTTCATTTCGGCAATTGATTGATAAAGTGGCGAAAAAGTGGTAGTAGCCAAGCCACTTTCTTGATAATTTACGGTTGCCGGCAAATTATTTTCTTCCGTTTCGGGCAAATCGGCATAATTATATTCGGCATTAATGCTATTTTTAGGCTTAGCCTTATAAACGGATTTTTTGGCTTCGCCCTCCGTTTGATTATAGGTAGCCACAGTATCCTGATTTATAATATTGGCCGCCTTAACCGTCTTGGCAGTGGCCTTTTTAATACCGGCATCGCTAGCTACAACTCTTTTTCCCCGTCCTCTTTTCACAAATAACCAACTCCTTAGCTTTTATCTCTATTTTTATATGTAATTTTAAAATATTTTGACCTAATTTACTTCTATTTAAATGTACGTTTTTCCTCTTTTATGATAATTTTAATAAACCTAAATTTATAAAAAAAGATTTACAAATCAGCCAATATAAGTTATGATATAAGATAATTAAAAATAAGGGGGTTTTTATATGGGAGAAATAATTACATATATCGGCCTAAGTTTTGTAGGGGTTTTTGTTGCACAATATGCAATGGGTTTATTATTACGTATTTTTAAAAGCTATTATCCATTTTTGGATGAATTAGCAAAAATTACCCACATCGACCCAAAAGTTAAAGCTAAATTAAAAATGGATATTGCCATGCTTATTGGCACCATGCTTTTTGCGCCGCTGGCCGTGATGATTTTTGCCAGCTATCAGGCGCTTATTCCCTATTTTATCGGTTTTGTTTTTGGTAGTTTTTTGCTTAAAGGCAAAATTGCTTTAAACGAAGATAATAAGCGTTTATTTTTTTATCAATATCGGCGCTATTTCGAAAACGACCTTATACTGCATAAAGATGAATATTATCGCCCTTTATTGCAATATAGGCGCCTATCTTTAATCGAAAAAGCCTTAAAAGCCGAAGAAGAAAAATTGAATTAAAGCCATCAACTTTACATATAATAGAGCAAAAGCCCTTTAAGGCCCTTTAAGGAGTTTTGCTATGTTATTTTGCAAAAGTAATAACTGTTTTAGTGATAATCAAGTACTAATTACCGACACCAATGGCCGAAAGGCTGAAGATTTGCAATTACTTTGCCAAAATTTAGCTATAAATATGCAAATTGAACAAGGAATAATCGTTTTTAAACCTCAAGACATTAATCAAATTTGCAATTTGCTTAGCGATTTATGCTTTGATATTTGGGAAAAACGTTGGCTAAAAAGTATTATAACAAAACGTTATGATTTATTGACAGAAAAAGAACAAAAATTTGTCTATCAAAAAGCCCTAGATTTAGCCGATGTTGATGATTTTAATTGGGGGCTTTTTGCCGGTTTAAATCGCAAGGCAAAACTAAGCTCTGCTTTGCTTAAACATTTTAAGCAACAAGTTTTTTTGGATATCGACGGTTTTTTTGCGTTCCGCTTAAAAGGTTATTATGAGTATTTGCATACCCTTATATCTTTAGCGCTCGATCAACTTTTGGCTATCGAAGAGGACGATAACTATCTTTTATTATTACAGGGCTATTTGCATAAATATGCAAAAAACAATCATATTCAATTATATATAAATCAAAGAGGCATTTATGATATTTGCAGCTTAGGCAGTGATGGCCTGCGTTTTTTAGAAGGCGGCAAATTGGCAGGCAGCGAGGATATGCTCATCTTTGCTATTTTGCAATTGGCGCCGCAAAAGTTGTCAATATTTACGGTTAACCCATTGCCCTACCCTATTTATCAAACTTTAAACGCAGTTTTTGGCCAAAATTTAACTGTTTCTTTTATCAAAACCGGCCAGGGCGCTTTTTATAATTAAGTTTTTGGCTTGACAAGCATCCGCAAAAATGATAGTATTAATATATATATAGCAAAATTGATAGTATTAATATATATATAGCAAAATTGATGATGCGGACAATAATTTTAGCCTATTTTTTAACAGAGAGCCCAATCTAAGGCTGCAAATTGGGTAAAAAGCGGCTATAATTTACCACCGCGGAATGCCTTGGCGAACCTTGGCCGTTTAGGATGCGTTAAATCTATTGAGTGGCTAAATTTTAATTTAGCAATTCGGGTGGAATCGTGGAGCAAAGCTTCATCCCGTTAGGGGTGGGCTTTTTTATTTTATTTAGAAAGAGGGATATTATGAATATTACTTTTAATGATGGCAAAGTGCTGGCTTTTGAGGAAAATACCCTGGCCATCCAAGCTTTAAAGGCCTGGGATGCCGATTTAGCCAAAAAAGCATTGGCCGTAAAAATTGATGATCAAGTTAAGGAATTATTAAGCCCCTTAACAAATGATGCCAAATTGGAAATTTTAACCATGGCCGATGACGAGGGTAAGCAGGTGTTTTGGCATAGTGCATCCCATATTATGGCTCAGGCGGTGCAGCATTTATTCCCCGGCACCCGCTTTGGTATTGGCCCGGCCATTAAAGATGGCTTCTATTATGATTTTGATAGCGAGCATATTTTTACGCCCGAAGACTTAGCAGCTATCGAAAAGGAAATGAAAAAAATCATCAAGAAAAACGAAAAATTCTGCCGTCAGGAATTGCCCCGTAGCGAGGCTTTGGAATTATTTACAAAAATGGGGGAAAACTATAAGCAGGAATTGATTAATGATTTGCCCGAGGATGCTATTATCAGCATTTATCAGCAGGGCGATTTTTTGGATTTATGCGCCGGCCCCCATTTGCCCTCTACCGGGGCAGTTAAGGCCATTAAATTACTATCTTTAGCAGGCGCTTATTGGCGCGGCAGCGAAAAGAACAAAATGCTGCAAAGAATTTATGCCATTGCCTTTACCGAGCAGGCCATGCTGGATGATTATCTATTTAAATTAGAAGAAGCCAAAAAGCGCGATCATCGCAAATTGGGTGCCGAACTAGAGCTGTTTATGATGCTTGAAGAAGGTCCCGGTTTTCCATTCTTCCTGCCTAAGGGCATGATTTTGCGTAATGTGCTCGAGGATTTTTGGCGCGAAGAGCATCGCAAAAATGGCTATGACGAGATCAAAACCCCGGTTATTTTAAATCGCAAGCTATGGGAGCAAAGCGGCCATTGGGCGCATTATCAAAACAATATGTACTTTACCCAAATCGACGAGGCCGATTATGCAGTTAAACCAATGAATTGCCCGGGCGGCATGTTGGTTTATAAGGCCAAGCCGCATAGCTATCGCGAATTGCCAATTCGCTGCGGCGAGCTGGGCTTAGTGCATCGCCATGAGCTTTCGGGCGCTTTGCATGGCTTAATGCGGGTGCGCTGCTTTACCCAAGATGATGCCCATATTTTTATGACAAATGAGCAAATCAAGGATGAGATTATCGGTGTAGCCAAGATGATTGATGCCTTTTACAAGATTTTTGGCTTTAAATATCATGTGGAATTATCCACCCGCCCCGAAAAAGCCATGGGCGATATTGCCATGTGGGATATTGCCACCAAAGCTTTGGCCGATGCCATGCAGGAAATGGATTTGCCCTATATCATCAATGAAGGTGATGGCGCATTTTATGGCCCTAAGCTCGACTTTCACCTGGAAGATAGCCTAGGCCGCACCTGGCAATGCGGCACAATTCAGCTCGATTTCCAAATGCCGGAGCGCTTCGACCTTAACTATGTGGGCGCTGATAATCAAGAGCATCGGCCGGTAATGATTCATCGGGTAATTTTTGGTAGCATCGAGCGCTTTATCGGTATTTTAATCGAGCATTTTGCCGGCGCTTTCCCCTTATGGCTTTCGCCGGTGCAGGCTAAAATTTTAACTATTACCGATCGCCAAAATGATTATGCCAAGCAGCTGGCAGCCCAGCTAGAAGCCGCAGGCATCCGAGTAGAAACCGATTTGCGTAATGAAAAAATCGGCTATAAAATCCGCGCCACCCAGGCCGAAAAAGTGCCCTATATGTTGGTACTTGGTGATCAAGAGCAGGAAAATAATACTGCAGCCATCCGCAAAAGAGGCGAAGGCGATATCGGCGCTAAACCGATTGAAGAAATTATTGCCATCTTCCGGGAGGAAATTGCCAATAAAGCTTAGTTGAACAAAGCTTAGTTGAATAAAGGAGCCTGAACTATGAATAAATATAAACAAACCATTTGCGACTATTTATATATAAGCTTAGGCTCCATTATTTTTGCCTTTGGTTTAAGCTTATTTGCCGAACCATTTCAAATTGCCCCCGGCGGCATTGCCGGTATTGCCATTATCATCAATTATTTTAATGATTGGCCGATTGGCATGATGAGTATTATCATGAATATCCCCCTCTTTATAATTGGTTTTATTAAGCTGGGGCCTTCATTTTTAATTTCGTCACTATATGCCATGGTTATTTCCTCTTTGGCTATCGATTTAACTGCCAATTATATCCCAACTTTTGTAGAAGAACCTTTGTTGGCGGCCATTTATGGCGGCCTGGTGATGGGCTTTGGTTTGGGGATAGTCTTTAGGCGCGGAGCTACAACCGGCGGGGTGGATATTATAATTCGCCTGCTAAGAATCCGTTTTCGCAATCTTAAGCTGGGGCGTTTAATGCTAATTTTGGATATGGTGGTAATTGCCATGGCCGCCATTGCCTTTAGGGATTTAAACAATGCACTTTATGCAATTATTACCGTATATATTTTGTCAATTGTGATGGATTATGTAATTTATGGTGGAAATTTTGCAAAAGTTGCTTATATTATTAGCATTGATGGCAAATATGAGCAAATTGCCGCCCAAATTCAGCAGGAATTGCAAAGAGGTGTAACATTTTTGAATGGTCAGGGCGCATATAATCGCCAAGATACCAAAATTATTATGAGTGCCGTTAATCGTACTCAAATTATCCGTTTGCATAAAATTGTCGAAAAAATTGATGATAAAGCCTTCATTATTGTTACCGATGCCCATGAGGTTTTTGGCGATGGCTTTAGAAGTTATGGTAATCAGGAATTATAGGAGTAGAATATGCGTATTATTAAGGCCGATGATTTAATCGAAATCATCAGCGATTTAGCGATAAAGGCCTGCTATCACCTGCCGGATGATATTAAGCAGAGCCTGGATGAGGCTTATCAGGATGAGCAGTTTCCGCGGGCTAAGCAAATTTTGGGGCAGATTATCGATAATTATCAATTAGCGGCTGCTAAGCAAATCCCCATTTGCCAAGATACCGGCCTAGCTTGTGTTTTTGTGGAAATTGGCCGCCAAATTTTTATTGACGGCAATTTAGATCAAGCTATCAATCAAGGGATTAGGCAGGGCTATCAGCAGGGCTTTTTGCGCAAATCGGTGGTAAGCGACCCCTTAAGGCGCACTAATAGCGGCGATAATACCCCGGCTATGATTTATTATGATTTTGTTGATGGCGATAAGCTTAGCCTAACCATTGCCCCCAAAGGCTTTGGCAGCGAGAATATGAGCCGCCTTAAAATGCTTAAGCCATCCGATGGGATAGCAGGCATTAAAGATTTTGTGCTGGAAACAGTTAAATTAGCAGCATCTAATCCTTGCCCACCGATTATGCTGGGCATTGGCTTGGGTGGCAATTTTGACAAGGCCGCCTTGCTGGCCAAAAAGGCCTTATTATTAGCGGCCGACTATCAGCATCCCGATCCTTATTATCAAGATTTGGCCGCCCAATTACTTAAAGAAATTAATGATAGCGGCATTGGCCCGCAGGGTTTAGGCGGCAAAACCACCGCTTTAGCGGTAAATATTTTAACTATGCCAACCCATATAGCAGGGCTTCCGCTGGCAGTTAATATAAATTGCCATGCTAGCCGCCATCAAAATATTATAATTTAAGGTGCATTTATGATTAAAAATATTCATTTACCACTTACGCCCGAAAAAGCAGATGATTTAAAATGTGGCGATAGCGTTCTTTTAAGTGGAGTAATTTATACAGCAAGGGATGCGGCGCATCAAAAATTATATGATTTAATTTTGGCCGATAAGCCCTTGCCAATCGATTTAAAAGAGGCAATTATTTATTATGTAGGCCCCTCGCCTGCAAGGCCCGGCCAAATAATTGGTGCAGCAGGGCCGACCACTTCCGGCCGCATGGATAAGTTTAGCCCCCTATTAATGGAGCATGGCCTAAAAGGCATGATAGGAAAAGGCCTGCGTAGCACCGATGTCATTGCTGCAATCAAGCAATATAAGGCTATTTATTTTGCGGCTTTAGGCGGTGGCGGAGCAATTTTAAATCAAGCAATTATCGCAGCCGAAGTAGCCGCCTACCCCGAATTGGGCGCCGAGGCAATTTATCGACTAACCGTAAAAGATATGCCACTAACGGTTGTAATTGATAGTTTGGGGCATAATTTATATAATGAAGCAATTAGCGAATATCAAGAATTTGCAAATCAAAACATCGATAATTAATTGCAGAAAGAGGCTTAAATGCTGTATCGTGAAAATTGCCGTAATCAGGATCAAATTTCCCAATTAGCTTTTGGTTGTATGCGCTTAAAAAAGGATAAAGCCGAAGCAGCCAAGCAGCTTTTTTATGCTATCGAGCAGGGTATAAATTATTTTGATACCGCCTATATTTATCCCGGCAACGAGGCCTTAATTGGTTCTATTTTGGGGCAAAGCAGTTTGCGTGATAAAATATTTATCGCAACAAAACTACCAACATATATGATAAAAAAATCAGCCGATTTCGACCGGATTTTAGATACAGAATTAAAGCGTTTGCAAACAGATTATATCGATTATTATCTAATGCATATGCTGATTGATAGTAGTGATTGGCAGCGCATGTGCGATTTAGGCATTGAGGATTGGCTGGCTAAAAAGCAAGCAGCCGGGCTTATCCGTAATGTGGGATTTTCGTATCATGGTGGGCGCGATCAATTTCAGCAAATTATCAAGATGCGTTCTTGGGATTTTTGCATGATTCAGTTTAATTATTTGGATAAATATTATCAAGCCGGTTTAGACGGTTTGAATTTTGCTGCTGAATCTAAAGTACCGGTTATGATCATGGAGCCATTAAGAGGTGGGGCATTAGTAAATAAATTACCACCTAAAGCAGCGGCTTTACTTAAAGAGCATGGCAATGGCCAAACTGCTGCGGAGTGGGCATTGCGTTGGATTTGGGATTATCCGCAAGTATTAACGGTATTATCGGGGATGAATAGCATCGAGATGATTGCCGAAAATGTGCAAATAGCAAGCCAAGCTAAAGCTAATACCATAAAGCCGGCTATATTGGACATCTATGAGCAAATGCGGCAAATTATCCAGCAAAATATTTTGGTGCCTTGTACTTCATGCAATTATTGTATGCCTTGTCCGCAGGGGGTAGATATTCCGCAATGTTTTAATTTATATAATGACAGTATTTTTAACGGAAGATTTAAGAATATAGCTAATTATGCAACCAGGATTGGCGATAATTATGCATCGCGCTGTAATTTATGTGGCCGTTGCGAGGCGCATTGTCCGCAAAAGTTAGCGATTAGGGATTATTTGCAAGCAGCCAGGCAAGATTTGGAGTGTTTTCCTTATCAACAGATACGATTTATTCAGCGGAGGTTATTGCAAGGGCGTAAATAGGAATAATTTGGCATAATTTTAAATTTTGAGCATAGAATTTAAAATAAAAGCGGCAAAGGGGGCTGCAAAATGCCGGATACTAAATATTTTACCTTAAAAGAATTGAGTTTGATGAGTGATACGGCCTATGCGACAATCAAAAGGGATATAGAGGGGGGCATAATTCCGGCCTATAAGGTGGGGCGCAAGTATTTTATAGCTGAGTATGATGCTATCAATTATAGTCATAAGCGTAAGGAATTGTATAATATTGATGGCTATACTATTAAAGAGATTATGGAGATAATTCCATTAAGTTATGCTTATATTATTGATTTAATTCGTCATAAAAAGCTAAAAGCGGTAAAAGTAGGTCGCAATTATATCGTAGCAAAAGATGAGTTAAACAGATTTATAGCTGAAACTAAGCTCAATTAAAAAAATGCGACAGCATTTTCAAAAGTTTTTGCTTTTGCTTTTTTCAAAAAG
>CAYJPF010000013.1:23871-38378 GCA_964372025.1 uncultured Peptococcaceae bacterium
AAAGGTCTTAATCTTTTGACCTTAATCTTTCAATTATTAAAAGATCAAGTTAATGGAAGAAAGAAGCAGAAGCTAAAAAAACGGTAATTAAGGATAGAATTGATAAAATTGAAAGATGGCTGCTATTTTTATTTGCGCAGCAAATAAAAATAAAGTGCTCTACGCTGCGGGTTAGCTTTAACTAAACCCAGCTAGGTCACCCATCTGCAATTTTTTTAAAAAAATTGAGTAAAATTTTTAATTAAGGGGCTGCCGCAATTTGCGACAGCCCCCTAATTATATCCATGGAGGTTATCAGTTTCTTACTTTATATTTCGGGCTGTTTTGGCTTCGCCAAAAGGCGCCGGTTTTAAGCCTATTTTACTTCCTGCCAGCTTTTTTGTTGGGATTTTGATTTGCTTGCTTAGTTTTTTTGGTAGGCTTAAAACCTTTTTAAAACCTTGGGGCTCTGCCCCAAACCCCGCAATTTTTTGTAAAAATTGAGTAAAACTCTATATTGCGACAGCCCCTCTCTTTTTACTTATTATTTAATGATTGGAAGAATCGCATTTGTCCTGATCACTACAACAACCGCTCACCGAACAACCAATGCACTTTACTCCTTTGCGCTTAGCTTTATAAATATAACCAACAGCCAAGCCCACGATAAGCCCTACAATGGCAATTACAATAATATCAGTCATAACTATTCCTCCTCTACCCCAATCTAAGCTGCCGACTTAAGCATTGCTTTTTGGGCAGATTTCTCATTCCCTTTGCGTACCAACATAATTACTACAGCAAATAATGCAGCAGTTACTATTAATCCGGGTACAAAACCTGCACCAATACTGCCGGTGGTAAATAATGTGCCAAATTGATAAACCAAGAAAGCAACAACATATCCTACCCCAAACTGCATCGCTAAGCCGCCCCACAACCACTTCTTATTCTCTACCTCGGCATTAATCGCACCGATAGCTGCAAAGCAAGGGGGGGTGTATAGGTTGAACATTAGATAAGCCAAGGCCGCAATAGCACCCAATTCCATAGTTGCGGCAACTTCGGTAGCGCCACCAACTAAGGCCAATTCATCAGTATCGATGAAATTGGTAATCGAAAATACTACAGCCAAAGTACCAACTACATTTTCCTTAGCAATAAAGCCGGTAATAGCAGCGGCTGCTAATTGCCAGGTACCAAAGCCCAACGGGATAAGTAAATAAGCAAATGGCGAGGAAATCGAGGCCAAAATGCTGCTATCTTCCATACCCTCGGCAACAGGTGTAAAGCTCCAATCAAAGGTTTGCATTACATGCACCAAAAGATTGCAAATCAAAATAATAGTGGTAGCCTTAATAATAAAGGCCTTAGCACGGCTAAGCATCGAAATGGTAGCACGCTTTAAGCTGGGCACTTTATATTCGGGCATCTCCATAATGAAAAAAGAACGGGTATGCTTTTCGCCGGTAACTCTTACAATAACTAAGGCGCTAACGATAATTAAGAATATACCCACAAAATACATCAATGTGCCAACCCAAGCGGCATCTTGGAAAAAGGCACCGGCAAATAAGGCAATAACCGGTAATTTAGCACCGCAAGGCATAAAAGGTGTGATTAAAGCAGTAGTTCTTCTCTGACGCTCATCACGAATGGTTCGGCTGGCCATAACACCGGGAATAGCACAAGCTGTACCAATTACCATCGGGATAATCGATTTACCGGATAAACCGGCAATCTTAAAGAATCTATCCATAACAGTGGCAACCCTGGCCATATAACCGCAATCTTCCAATAAGGCCAAAAGGAAAAACATAACCATAATTAAAGGCAAGAAACCAATAACGGCAATTACACCGCCAATAACACCATCAACCAATAAAGAAGCTACAATCGGCGATACACTAGCTTCTAAAGCTGTAGCTACCATGCCTTGCAAGCCTTCTAACCAGCCCACCAAAGCATCAGCCACGATTGGCCCAAGATAATTCTGCGATATCGAAAATACCGACCACATTACAGCCGCAAAAATTACTACACCCAACCATTTATGAGCCAAAATGCTATCTATTTTATCCTGCGTGGTACGTAAACCGGATGATGCAGTACGGGTTTCTACCTGGCTTACCAAGCCTTTGATATAATCAAAACGCTTTTGATCGGCTGCAATTACAGCCTTTTCGCCTTGAGCAATATCACCTTTAAAAGGTGCTACCTGCGATTTGCCTACCTGAGCCCTGGCAATGGTAATTAAATCGGCTAAACCTTCTTCGGTAGTTGCCACAGTTTCTACCACTTGGCAATTCATCTTTTCGGCTAGTTTTGCACTGTCGATTTTAATATGTTTTTTCTTGTTTAAGTCGCTTTTATTTAAGGCTATAATAACGGGAATATTTAATTCTAATAATTGACTGGTAAAAAATAAGCTACGACTTAAACTGGTGGCATCAACAATATTAATAATTACATCAGGCTTTTCTCCGGTTACAAAATCGCGAGTAATACTTTCCTCCAAGGTAAATGGCGACATCGAATAAGCGCCGGGCAAGTCCACAATAGTGATATCACTACCTGCCGCAAACTTATCCTTAAGCTTACTCTCCTTCTTTTCAATGGTAACCCCTGCCCAGTTACCAACCTTTTCCAATTTGCCGGTTAAGGCATTGTATAGGCTGGTTTTACCGCTATTGGGATTACCGGCTAATGCTAATTTCATTTACTTTCCTCCTACATCATATTAAATATATAATCAGGTTACAAATAACTAACCTAATACCCAAAAAAAAACAAGCGCTAAGAGCTATTAAATTTTAATAGCTCTAGCTAATTCCGTATCAATGCTATAACGGGCATTTTGTACATCAACAGTATAGATATTGCCACTATGGCTAATTAATATAATTTGCTCGCCAACCGTGCAACCTAATGTAAACAAAAATTGCTTAGTTTCGGCATCGGCAACAATATCCTTAATAATATAGGTGGTGTTAAGATTAGCATCGGCAATATTAGCAATCAAACCGGTATCCGCCAATACCGCAGCTTTTTTATGTTTAATCTGTTTATTAGAGGCCGTAAAACTAAACATAATAACCCCCTCCTTTTAAGCAGTTTATAAGTAGTTTACAAATTAGTAAAACCTAACTTTAAGGTTAGTATATACTAAATTTCAAAAAATGTCAATAGTTATTTTTAAAATAATTTATTAGCCAAAATTAAATTCTTTATAATTTATCGACGTTTTTTCGACGTTTGAAGTTTAAAATTAATACTGTAAACCGTTGAATACTTGTATACTAAATGGAGTGTGCCAAATGACAAAAATTATTATTGATGGCGAAAGTTTAAGCTTACAAGATGTAGCTGCTGTAGCCAGGAACAATGTGCAAGTGGAGCTTAGCGAAGAGGCTAAAGCCAAAATCAATAAGGCGCGCAAGGTTATCGAGGATGCTTGTGCCAGCAACAAAGTTGTTTATGGTGTAAATACCGGTTTTGGCGAATTTGCCGATGTAATTATTGCCCCCGATCGCCTGCAAGAATTACAAAAGCGCTTAATTTTATCCGATGCGGTTGGTATTGGCCAGCCTTTTGATACCGAAGTAGTTAGGGCTTTAATCTTATTAAGAATTAATGCCTTGGCCAAAGGTTTTTCGGGGATTAGATTGGGCACTGTTCAAACTTTAATTGATATGTTAAATAAAGGAATACATCCGATTATCCCGGAAAAGGGCTCGGTTGGTTCCAGTGGCGATTTATGCCCGCTGGCCCATATGGTAATGCCGATGATTGGTTTAGGCGAAGCCGAGTATCAGGGCCAGATTATGGAAGGTGCCGATGCGATGGCCAAGGCCGGCTTAGAGATTGTTACTTTGCAAGCCAAAGAAGGTTTGGCTTTAATTAATGGTACTTGTGCGATGATGGCCGTGGCCAGCTTAGCCACCTATGATGCTTTAGCTATTAGCAAATTGGCCGATATTAGCGCCTCGATGACTACCGAAGCTGTACGTGGTATTATTGATGCCTTTGATGCCCAAATTCATGCTGTGCGTCCGCATAGCGGCCAAATCAACTCGGCTGCTAATTTACGCAATATCTTAAAAGACAGCAAATTAGTTGCCCATCAAGGCGAATTCCATACCCAAGACGCCTATAGTATTCGTTGCACCCCCCAAATTCATGGCGGTAGCCGTATGGCCATCGATTATGTGGTAGGCGTTATCGAAACCGAGATTAATTCGGCTACCGATAATCCCTTAATTTTCCCGGAAACCGGCGATATTTTCTCGGGTGGTAATTTCCATGGTCAGCCGGTAGCTATTGCGATGGATACCTTAGGCATTGCCGTTTCCGAATTTGCCAATGTGGCCGAAAGAAGGATAGAGCGTTTATTAAACCCCAGCTTAAATGATGGCTTGCCTGCTTTCTTAACTGTAGAAGAAGGCATTAATTGCGGCTTTATGATTGCCCAATATGCTGCTGCAGCCTTAGTATCGGAGAATAAAATTTTGGCTCATCCGGCCAGTGTAGATTCGATTCCTACCTCGGCTAATCAGGAAGACCATGTAAGCTTTGGCACTACCGCTGCTCGCAAGGCTCGCACCATTGTAGAGCATGCTTTTAATGTATTGGCCATTGAATTTATGTGTGCCAGCCAGGCTGTGGAGCTAAGGGACAAGAATGGTCTCTCCAGTGCAACCGCCGCAGCTTATAATACCGTAAGATCCGAAGTTAGCTTTATGACAGAAGACAGAGCTATGTATAAAGATGTAAGAAATATTTATGCCATGTTAAATAGCGGCCGTTTATTGGCAGCGGTTGAAGCGTTAACCGGCGAATTAAATTAGGGGCTATCGTATTAACTCCTTTTTTAAAGTTTTACTCAATTTTTTACAAAAAATTGCGGGGTTTGGGGCAGAGCCCCAAGGTTTTAAAAAGGTTTTAAGCCTACCAAAAAAACTAAGCAAGCAAATCAAAATCCCAACAAAAAAGCTGGCAGGAAGTAAAATAGGCTTAAAACCGGCGCCTTTTGGCGAAGCCAAAACAGCCCTCAAGATCAAGCAAAAAACCAATATTAGTTATGATGTAAAAAAAAGAGGCTATCACAAACTATTTGTGACAGCCTCTTTTATACAGGGGATGTTAATACCCCGCCGGCATATCATGCCTTCTAATTTTACCCTACTTTATTTAATCTGAATTGTAATTAGAATATTATCAAGATTTTCTTGTGCTTCATCATAAGGTTCATTTAAGTCCAATACAGCGAAATAGCTTCCCCCGTCATTATTATCAATTGGATACAGGCTATAAAATTGCTCATCTTGAATATCTTTTACTTCAAATTTTTCAAAGGTATCAATTGTACCCTCAAAATCATCAATTATCAGTTGATAACTATCTATATCATTAGTGCGATAAGATAAGCTATCGTTTATTTGTGTAAAATTATTATTCTCAAGCACAATAGTAATACTATTTTCTTTACCTTCTAGTCTGATATCAACAAAGTTGTTTTGTTCAGGCTCATACACAAATGTTTTTAAAAGTTGCCAGGTGTGGTTGCCTGTATTAGAATGATAAGCATTAAACACTATTTCCTCACAATCAAGCTCTGTGAAATCATGGCCTAAGTTCTCAATATAATCTATAGATTTATGATTATATGACTTTATAGTAAATATTACTATCGACAATATTATCAATAAAAATAATAATACCATTTTTTTCATAGCATATACCACCTAATATAATTAACCTTTAATTGAGTAGCTGTTTATTGCCTTTTTTATTTCTGCAAATCCTTGGCCTTTTGAGCCTGGGCTTTTTTGGTTAAGCGGTAGCCATCCTTATCGGCAACGGTTAGGCCGGTAAAGGCTAAAATTGCTACTATAATCGGCATACTATAATTAAAAATTGCATAAGGGAAATACTCAAAGGTACTAACGCCTAAGGTTGTTAAAATATAAACCCCGCAAGTATTCCAAGGGATAAGCGCCGAAGTTACCGTACCGCCGCTTTCCAGGGCATTAGATAAAGTTTTAGGATGTAAACCCTGTTTTTTATAGGTTTCGGCATACATTCTGCCCGGCACCACTACCGATATATATTGTTCCGGCATCGTAGCATTACTTACAATACAAGTAGCCTCGGTGCTAACAACCAGGGCTGCCGGCTTTTTAGCAATAACCAATAACTTTTCAACCAATACTTCCAATTGCTTGGTTTTTTCCATAATACCGCCAAACATCATGGCAATAATGGTTAAGGATATCGAATACATCATATTATTTAAACCGCCGGATGTTAATAAATCATCCAAATCGGCAACACCGGTGGAGCTTTCAAAGCCATTCATCCCGGCATTTAAATAAGAGCCAAAATCAGTATCGCCCTGGAAAATCAAGCCGCAAATTACACCGGCAATAATGCCCAAAGTAATACCCGGTATAGCCGGAACTTTAAAAGCAACAGCCACAATAACAATTATTGGCGGCAATAATAAAATAGGATTAATATTAAATATAGATAAAATACCATCGGTCATTGCTGTAACCGTACTCATATCGGCAGTGGCGCTATCACCGCCATAGCCGGCACCAATAATGCCAAAGAAAATTAGGCTGATACCATAAGCAATAGCCGTTGGTAAAATCATAAACTTAACATGGGTAAAAACATCGGTGCCTGCCATGCCGGCTGCTAAATTAGTGGTATCGGATAAGGGCGACATTTTATCGCCAAAATACGCGCCTGCTAATACCGCACCTGCTGTAATAGGCGCCGGGATACCTAAGCCAACGGCAATACCCATCAGGGCCAAACCCATGGTAGCCATCGTACCCCAAGAGGTACCGGTTGCCAACGATGTTATAGAGCAAATCAAAACGGTAGCCACTAAAAATATGGAAGGAGATAGTATTTGCAAGCCATAGTAAATCATCGCCGGAACCACCCCGGCGGTTAACCATACCCCTACTAAAATACCAACAATTGCCAAAATAATTACCGCCTGCAAGGCATTATAAATGCCGCTCATCATTGCTTTTTCAATACTATCCCAATCATATCCCAAATAAAGTGCCATCAATGCTGCAGCTATAACCCCAATAAACATTGGCACATGTACATCAACACCATAATATAAAATACCAACCGACATAACTATTATTAAAATAATAAATGTAATAAGTGCATGATGAACTTTTACTTGCTTAACAGGCTTAGTTGCTTTTTGTTTATTCTCTGTCATAAAACATACTCCTTTTTAATTTTTTTTTAGGTTAACTACCCTCCTGTTCGCTTATAATTATTACTAATTATAGCATAAAAATTAGTTTTTGTACAGTTTTTTTTATAATAAAATTATTTAAAGGTTATGCAAGTAGCTGATTATCCTATGCCCAATTTAAGCAGCAAGCACCTATAGAGTGCTTTAGGCATCCACAACCATAGATATTAGGCAATTCTGCTTTAAAAGCAATTATTATTTATCGTTCCGCATAATTTTAGCTTTGTATAAATATAAACTTTTATCCAATAGCAATTTTAACTTGCATTAGCTACTATTATGTAATATAATATATATATATCTATATAAATAGAAATGAGGGATTAGATGAAAAAACGTATATGTAAATTGGGAATATTATTTTGTATTATCATTAGCTTAGGCCTATTGGCTGCCTGCGGCGGCGAAGAAGCTGCAGCGCCGGCGCAAAATCAGGAAGATAGCAATACCAGCGACACCTTAAATTCGCTTGCTGATGCTGCTAATAATTCTGCCGATGCCGACCCTAATCAAAATGCCGAAGATCCTGCTACAACCAGCCCCAATGCCGGTACTGCTCCCATTCGCGAATCTGCCCCGGAGGAGGCTGCCCCGGAAGAAACTGCCCCCGATCCGGAAAGTGCGCCCGCCGAAACTGCTCCCCTACCGGAGAGTGCTCCCGACACCGAGGGAAGCCCGCTTCCTGAGGATATGATTTCGTTTTTGATAGGCAATTGGGATAATAGCCAAGTTAGCTTAAGCCTGGTTATCAATAGTGGCGATAATGTAATAGTTCATGATAAGTTTCAGGGCAAGGAAGCCAGAATAAGCTATAGTGATGCTACCGGCCAATATACCTTGCATCATAATAATCATAATTATGTAGGCAATTTTGATATAAATGGCAATTTAGTTTTTGAAGGTATCGATGGTGTATTTACCCGCGTAACCACGCCTACATATATTAAGCCATCGGCGCCTACAGCGCCCAGCACTAATAATAATCATGATCCTATTTATAATCCTGGTTATTCTTATTACTATTACCCTTATTATTACCCCTATTATTACTCCTATTACTATCCTTATTATTCATATTACTACCCCAGCTATTATTATTATTAAAAATAAGGGGGCTGCAGCTTAATTAGGGCTGCAGCCCTCTTATTTTGCATCAAAAGCCAAAGAATTTGCATAAATTCTAAAAGTTTTTGTATTACTTTTTTCCAAAAAGTAATGGTTTTAATCTTTTGATCTTAATCTTTTGATCTTAATTTCTTTCAATTACTAAATATAACATATATGTAAGCAAGTAAAGGCATAGATATAGCAGCAATAACCTTGGATAGAATTGCTAAAATTGAAAGAAAGCTGCTATTTTTATTTGCTGCGCAAATAAAAATGAAGTGCCCTACAGCAAACAAGCTATTGACAGCCCCTAAGGCTTAAGAACGCAAAGCCCATAGCCTAAAGCAAGCAAACCTAACATCTAAACAAGCAACCCCGCCCTAAAAGCATAACCATCCCGGGCAGGCAGCAAAACAAAAAAAGGCTATCGCAATTAAAAATAATTGCAATAGCCTTAACTTAAAGCATATTAAACAGCTTGCTCGGCTGCTTCGGCATAAACGCTAACTTGCTTACGCTTTTTATCTTTGCGTTCAAAACGGACTTTCCCGTCAATGGTGGCAAATAGGGTATCATCTTTACCTATACCAACATTATTGCCGGGATGAAAACGAGTGCCTCTTTGACGAACGATAATGCTACCGGCAGTTACAAACTGACCATCACCACGCTTTAATCCCAATCGTTGCGCTTGTGAGTCGCGTCCATTACGTGAACTACCTCCCGCCTTCTTATGAGCCATGCCATCCCACCTCCTTATTGACCAAAATGGTTTATTTTATTAAGCATTAATTTTTTCGATTTGCAATTTTGTAAATGGTTGACGATGGCCGTTTTTGGTACGGATATTCTTTTTCGGCTTATACTTAAATACGACAACTTTTTTACCTTTGCCATGATTAAGAACTTTGCAGTCTACGCTGGCATTAGCCACATATGGCGCACCTGCATTAAGCTTATCATTATCATAGATGGCGATTACTTTGTCGATTTTGATATTGCTATCTTCGTCAACTTGCAGTAATTCAACATTGATGATATCACCCTCGGCAACCTTATATTGCTTGCCGCCGCTTTCGATAATTGCGAACAATTGTTGCACCTCCCTTATTTAAAGTCTCGCCCAATTTTGGCGGCCTAAGCGCTTTAGCCAAACCGATATAATCCGAACCCACCCCAGAAAAAATTAGGGCGGCCTATGCTGCGTTTCTCCTCCTTGCAGTACGTTAAGTACAGCTGCGTCGTCGTGCCTTGCCTAACCCACCCTAATTTCTTCTGGGGTCGCGTAGCGATTTTTTAGCAAATTTGCCGTGTTTCAGACGAGTGAAACCGCTCGAAGGCAGACTGGACGTCTTTCAAGAGCGGATTCGCTCGTCTGAAGCCGGCAAATTGGCTAAAAAATGGGTTCGGATTATATCGGTTTGGCTAGCCAGATCGGAGCGGATTGACAACATTAAAATTTTACCATACAATGCGGCAATTGTCAATATCGGCAATAAAATAAATTAATAACTATCATAGCTATAGTAGCCATAGTAGCCATAATAGCCGTAATATCCATAATAACCATAGTAGCCATCATAACCGTAATATCTATCATAACCATAATCATAATTATCAAAATAACCGTTACGATAATAATAATCATTATAAACCTCATAACCATAAACATGGCTATAAGCATCGGCTGCACTGCCGCCATAATTAAATTCTTGGCCATCGATATGTAAAATACCGCCCATCGGCTCAAAACTAAGCTTCATAATGCCTTGCTTGCCATCTAAGCCAATTACATCTAACTGCCAGCTGCCATCATCCAGCAAAGTTTCTTTAAGGATGAATAAGGCATAAGGCATCTTAAAATCCTCTTGCTCGCCAATACCACTTACTAGCGGTAAGCTGGGATTTTGCTCATCAAAACCAAGTTCATCCGGATAATACATAGTTGGGCTAAGGCCGCCATACCATTGCCTGGCCTGAATTTGCGCCATGCCATTATGGCTAAAAAATCGATAAACCAAATTAGAATCATCCGCAGCCGACCAATAACCCTGCAAATAATAGAAAAGCGAATTAGGATCGGCATCGGCAGCGTCATAATCGAGGGCAATATCATGCTCGATGTTTATCACCCGTTTGGCCAAATAGCCGCCCTGATATTGCCCTTGATCATCATAAAAACTTAAATAGGCTAAATTTGGCTCATCAACAATCGGGGTTAAGCCGGCAGAATAGCCATTGGGATAATTAATATCCACATGCCCGGACTCATCTGTCATCTGCCAGGTGGCCACAATCTCGCCCGGCAAATCCAGCCGATCGGCCTGCACTAAATTATGAATTACCGTGCCATCTTCTTTAAACTGCAAATGAATTTCCCGCGCCGGATAATAGATAGTTTCATTAGCGCCCATCGCTTCAACGGCATCTACCTGCCAATGACCAATAATATCCTCTTGGGTATATGGCCATTGAGCATTGAATAACTCGGCATCTACTGTTAGCGGCGCCGCTATTTGAGGCTGGGTTTGTGGGGGCGAGGGCGCTTGCTCTGTGCCTGATGCTGCGCCTTGCTCTGCGCCTTGCTCAGGGGCAACTGCGGTT
Organism: uncultured Peptococcaceae bacterium; assembly: GCA_964372025.1. Taxonomy (GTDB): domain Bacteria; phylum Bacillota; class Dehalobacteriia; order UBA4068; family UBA4068; genus CAYJBP01. The sequence goes on from CAYJPF010000013.1 coordinate 34,853, forward strand.
TGACTATTCTCCTGTGCTAAATGCTCATTTAGGCCGGATAAAGCCGTGCCTAAGGCGCTATCGCCTGCGGAATCGGCTGGCGCTTCCTCTTGGCCGCAGGCGCTTATCATGATAATGGAAATCATCAAAAGCAGGCTTAATAATTTAAATTTAGTTTTCATACATAAACTCCTTTAGCTGCTATTTAGCAATTTTTGCTTGCTAAAAAATCATAGGGCTGTCGCAACTTAAAAACTACTTGCGACAGCCCCCTTTTTTGATAGATTAAGGTCAAACGATTAAGTTCACAAGATTAAGACCTTTACTTTTTGCAAAAAGGCAAAAACCTTTTAATTATTCGGTATACGATAAGCCGGAATCTAAGTTGATGGTGCTGGTTGCTGCTACCCATTCTACACCAATATCCATGGCTTTTGCTAAATCGCGCAGCTTAAAGTAGTTTTGACCGCCAATTTTATAGGCTTCTAAAGTTAGCATTTCGCCGGCCATATATACCTTATCAGCGGATTTGCTAGCAGTGGTGGTGGCCGCTGCTACTGTCATATCCATTTCGCCGCCTACTGCTGTATAGGCGCTGCCTGCGATTAAGTCGATAGCTTTGGCATCGGCATCCCAGGTTACTTCAAATTGCTTATCCGAACCATTAACCATGGTTGCAAAATCGCGCAATTTAAAGAAATTATTGCCGCCGATATTATATGCCAAAACGCTAACCGGGCTGCCATTATAATTGATGGCTACATTGGTAGAGGCAATAGCATTTACGCCATCGGTAGGCGCAGGAGTAGGAGCAGGAGTCGGGGCAGTGGCAGTGGCGGTGATGGTGGTATCACCAAAGCTGCCGCCGCCATTAAATTTAATTTCCGACGATTGATAATTGCCGGTAACACCGGTGCTGCTTGGAGCAACTGCCAAATCTTCATTCATGGCACGGCCGGGCAAAGGTGCCGAAAAAGCTGCTGCTCCGCCGCTAATGTTCAGGGTATTGGTGCCGATTAAAACTAAACCACGGCCATCTTCGGGGGTATTTACACTATTGCTGGCGCGGGCAATTAAAGAACCACCGGTCATGGTAAAGCCATCGGTTCTTAAGCCGGTCGAATCATTAGTGGCATCACTGGCTATAATCAGGGCATGGCCGCCGCTGATATTAACCACGCCTTCGCTATATAAACCATCGGTGGTAGCGCCGCCACCGGTTTGCACATTAAGCTTGCCGCCGGTCATAATCAAGTCGGCACCATCGCCATCTAAGTCGATACCGATATTATTTTCGTCATCGGCATTACCGGTTTTAACCCTAAGTGCTGCATTATCGGCAATGGTTAAATCGCCGGCAATACGCATGCCATCAATATGGGCAGGGCAGGTTTCGCTGGGGTCGATAATAGCTATAGCATTGCCGCTTAGGCTAAAGGCTTGGGCATCAATATTGCGGAAATTATTATTGGCATAGCCGCCGCTCATGGTTAGCAAAGCGCTATCTGCCATATTCAATTCGCCCTGGGTAGCCCAAAGGCCATAGACATTACCCTCATCGGAACGCCCTAACTTGAGATCTAGCTTAGCATTATTAAGAATATTAATATCCTTAACAGTATTAATACCGATATAATAACCATCTATGCCGCCGCTGATATTAACGGTTGCGCCATCTTTAAAAGTAAGGCCGCCCTGTACACTTTTGATGGCCACATAGGAATAGGCAGTAGGCATAGCAATATCTAAGCTGCCGCTGCCGGTAAAGGTGATATCCTCATTGGCAATAATAGTTTCCAGGCTGGTTATTTCCGTGCCCATGGTCATGCCGCCAATCTTGTTTTGGCCGATTAAGTTAATCGTGATTGACTCGGTAGAGTAAATAGCTGCTTCTATACCATAAGCATAAGCATAGCTGGTATTGATATTGGCATTGTTTAAGGTAAGGGTGGCGCTTGCCATATCATAGGATGCCGTGCCATCGCCAAAAATATCGGCGGCATTGCTATCTTCTACCATTACATTGCCAACATGAACATCGGCTAGGGCCAGGCTACTAAAGGCCATTACAAAGGTTAGGGACAAGATGATTACTGCTAAAAGTTTGAATTTTTTCATTGTTATTCCTCCATTAAATTTATTTTTGTTATTTTAGCCTAAAGCTGGTTTCTTAAATTAAAGATATTGGTTTTTAAGCTGCAATATTATATTATTATTTAAAATCAACTGTAATATAGCTTTCCCTACCGCCGGCAGGGAAGATTATCTCTTCACCTAAAGCATCGGTAATTACGCAACGGAAGATAGCATGATGAGTACTGTTTCTATAAGCATTCCCATTAACGGTTAAAGCGGATTGGGTAGGCTCTCCGCCGGGTGTATCGCTAACACCGTAATCGCTAATACCAACTAGTGGGCTACTCCAGCTATTCGGGAAAAACTCATCCCACTTTTCATAGTTATAAGGGCCAACATCATACCATGGTCCACTCATACTATCGCTTCTTTGAAACTGCCAATTAAAATCGAATGGAGCTAAGCCGCCCGTAAGCACAGCCGTAAAAGATACCTGGCTACTGCTATTGCCTGGTTCTATCGCAAATTTAGTTAGCTCTTGTCTTAACAAATTCAAACCCTTGATATCTACCTGGCCATAATCAATCTCAGCGGGGTTAGCCATATCATTGGTTGAAACTTTAGTGCCATCGGCATCTTCAATCACACAATAATACCAATAAGTTAAGTCTTCTTGATAATAGGGTTCTACTTGAATACTATGAGTTTTGGTTTCAAGCGCCCCGGATTGATGCCACATAGACTTTTCGCCATTATTTGGGTTTAATTGATACCAGGTGTAGGTATAAGGGGCTTTACCACCGCTAATTTCCACTTCAAATTCAGGGTAATTATCATACCAACCATTTCTAAAATTTTCGGGATAAGATGCTATTTTTAAAGCACTATAAGCTACCGTTTCATAAGTAAAACGGGCAGATTCGCTGGTGGCGGTAGCGCCTTTAGCATCTTCAACGATAACCCTAAACTCCTTAGCCATATTAGCATCATTAATCATAATATATATGCTTTGGCCACCATTGGTATAGGTAGTATCACTTGTATCGCTTAAATCTTGCCAAGTGCCGCCATGAATATCTTTAGCTTGCCAGGTATAGGTATAAGGCTCGCTGCCGCCAATTACATCAACACCAAATTGCCCCTTAACATTCTTATACTCTGCATAATAATCATTGGGGGAAGTTGCAATAGTAAGTTCGGTGGGGAAAGATGTTTTAGGCTGGATGAAAACGATATCGGATTTAATTTCGGTACCTTCTGCATCGGTAACAATAGCCCAATAACCAAGCTCATAGTCATAATAGCGGGTTAAGGTAGAAGTATAGTTTACAGAATTAGCTGTATAAACAAATTTTTTATCATCATAGTCGGGGCTGCCTATTAATTCGCCAACGGTATCTTCTTTATCAAAGCCCCTGTATATCTCTATTGTATACGGAGCAGTGCCGCCGGCTACTTCTACAGTTAATTC
>CAYJPF010000014.1:0-37521 GCA_964372025.1 uncultured Peptococcaceae bacterium
CTGTAATGTGGACTCGTTTCCGCTAAGGCCGTATAACTCGGAGCTAAAGCTCCTCAAACAGATACGGCCTTTATTTTGTATTTCCCAGACGGGCAAAAACCGCCCACCTGGAAAATACAAAATACCGCTCCAACTACATTTGCTAGTTTAGTACGTTTTTCTACTCGCTAGCTGCTTTTGATATCTTGATTTATCTTCGCTCGCTACCCTTTTAGGGTATTTTACTTTGGCTCAGATTTTATTGGTTTGCCTCAAAAATAAAAGGGCTATCGCAAATATTTTTCTATTGCGATAGCCCTTTTTTTACTATTTATTATTTACCGGCACGTAATGCTTTACTGGCTTCTATATCGATATTACCATCTTGATCGGCAATAACGCCATAGGCTTCTTTTGCATGCTTAACTGTAATATAGCCCTGCTCAATATCCCGTTTAACTTTATCCAAATCTCTTTGATAGGGGTTGCCATAGCCGCCACCGCCACCGGTTAGGCAGGTTACTATACTGCCTTTGCTAAGTGGATAATTATTGGTTTTAAGCATAGTTGTTTGCTCTTGATTAGGGGTATTTACAATAACGGCAGGCCCTTGAGCCGATTGGCCGCCGCAAACGCCCCAAGCAGGTGTTTTGGAACGCTCGAACCAAGAGTAAAGCGCGGCATCTTCGATCATTACTTCGTATTCGCGAATGGCACCATTACCGCCACGGTTTTTACCCGGGCCTGCCGAATCGGGGCGAATCTCGTAGCGGCATACTTTTACCGGATAATTGCTTTCGAATACCTCTACCGGCAAGTTTTTAAAATCGCCGTTTACGCAGTTGATTAGGGCATCCTGGCCATCATCAGCTGCAAAACCGCCCCAGCCGCCTACGGTAGCTTCTACACTTAAAAAGCCTTGCTTGGTACGGGGGTTTACACCGGCAAAATATACTACCATCGAATCGCCATAATGGGCACCCGCTACCAAATCGGGGGCTACTTCCTGCAAGGATTTAACCACCAAGTCGATTAAAACACCTAAGGCGGTAAAATACCAAGAACAAGATGCCGGCTCTTCGGCCGAGAATATCGATCGCGGTGGGGCAATTACTTTGAGGGGCTTAAATGAACCGCCTGTTACCGGGGCTTCGGGGTGGATTAATGATTTGTAGGCTACCCGGCAAGCCGAAATAGTTTGGGCTAAACCGCAGTTTGTCGAACCTCTAACCTGGGGGCTGGAACCGGTTAAGTCGATTTCCATTTCGCCATCTTTAATGCTCATTTTCATCTGGATTTTTACCGGATCATCCGAACGACCATCATTATCTAAATAGCCCTCGCCATAAAAAACGCCTTCGGGCATTTCCTTAACGGCAGCTCTTTCCATTAATTCTGATTGCAGGAAAATATCATGAATACTATTTTGTACGGTTTGCATGCCAAAGCGATCAATGATATCAACAAAGCGCTTTTCGCCGGTTTTGCAAGCGGCAATTTGGGCATTCATATCACCATAAGCATTACGATAAAAACGGCTGTTTTTGCAGATTAAATCGGCAACATCTTTACGCAATACGCCCTGATCCATCAATTTAGTTGGGCCAATTCGAATACCTTCTTGATAAATTTCGGTGGCATCCATCGGATAACCGGGATCTTTAGATCCCAAATCCAGCCAATGGGCACGATTAGCTGTAAAGCCCACTAATTTATCTTGATAAAAAATAGGCGAAAATACAGTTACATCGTTTAAATGGGTGCCAACTAAAAACGAATCGTTGATAATATAAACATCGCCTTGCTTAAAGGTATCAAAGCCGCCAAAGAATTCAGCAGTAATTTCAATGGCTACTTCCAGGTTGCCTAAGAAAATAGGCAAACCTGCCGATTGGCCTAATATTTCGCATTTTTCATTAAAGATGCCAACGCTACAATCTTTCATCTCGTAAATAATTGGGCTATAAGCGCTGCGGAATAAGCTTTCATTCATTTCCTTGGCCGCCGAAATTAAAGCATTACGGATAATCTCGGTAGTAATCGGATTTTCTTTAAACTTGATTTCTGTAGTCATTATTTGCACCTCCTATTAGGCCATAGTTAAAATTAAGTTACCATAAGTGTCGACAGTTAAGGAAAACTGGGGTGGGATAACGGTAGTGGTAGTTAACTCCTCGATAATTGCAGGCCCTTGTAATTTAATGCCTGCCGCCAAATCTTGTCTTTGATAAATAGCAGTTTGATAGGTTTTGCTATCAAAAATAACATCGGTAACTTTGTCCGGCTTTAGGCTGGCATCGCTTAAAGCGGCAGCGGGGCTGGGCTGATATTTATCTAATTTGCCTAAGCCTGTTAAACGAATATTAACCAGCTCTACGCTTTCGGCCGGATTGCTATGGCCATGCACGGAATGATGCAGCTGATCAAAACTTGCTCTTAATCCTTTTAGGGCAGCGGCCGAAAAATCGGTATCATTAAAGGCTACACCCATAGTATGATCTTGACCGGTATAACGCAAATCGGCCGATAATCTAAATTCGCTCTTGGCTTGCTCGATATTTTGCTCGCCTAAAATCTTAGATACTTCGTCTTTCATCTCGTTGATTAAAGAACTGAGGATTTGCTGATCGGCCGCTTCTACAGCTACGGTATAGGTGCGTACTGCATCCTGGCGAATATCGCTTTGATGCATACCCCAGGCCGAGAATGTGCCCGGCATTTGCGGTACTAAAACCGTTTTAATACCTAATTCGATAGCGGTAGAACAAGCCTGCATGGGGCCGGCACCGCCATAGGCTACCAAAACAAATTGACGAGGATCGATACCTTTGCGCACCGTTAATTGGCGAATAGCATCGGCCATTTTGGCATCGGCAATGCGGCAAATACCGTCGGCGGTTTCTTCTACGCTTAAGTGTAATTGATCGGCAATAGTTTTTACCGCAGCAATGGCAGCGGCTTTATCTAATACCATACGGCCACCTAAAAAGCCATCGGGATCGATGCGGCCTAAAACTACATTAGCATCGGTGATGGTAGGCTTGGTACCGCCATTACCATAGCAGGCAGGCCCCGGTACCGAACCGGCACTTACCGGCCCTACTCTTAAGCCGCCACTTTCAATCCAGGCTATAGAGCCGCCTCCGGCACCGATGGTATAAATATTAACCATTGGGGTTAATACCGGAAAGCCCTCTAAATCGGTTTCGGTAGAAACATCCGGCTTGCCATCTACTACCATGCTAACATCATAGCTGGTACCGCCCATATCTACACCGATTAAATTAGGATAACCCAATAATTGCGAAAGGGTATTATTGCCGATAGCCCCGCCAACAGGCCCGGATAATACAGTTTGAATAGGTGTTTCTTTAGCCACCGAGGTAGTAATTACCCCGCCGCCGCTTTGCATAATATATACCGAATCATTAAAGCTATTTTCTTTCATTCTATCTTCTAAAACATTTAGATAGCGGCTAACGATGGGTGCAATATAGGCATTCATTACTACGGTGCTGGTACGCTCATATTCGCGCCATTCTCTGGCTATTTTATGCGATAAAGAAATATTATTGAAATGTTCTTCTAATACCTTTAAAACCAATTCTTCATGGCTGGGATTACGATAGGCATTAATTAAGCATACGGCAATTGCATCATAATTGCCTTGCTTAATTGGCTCAATAATAGCTTCTACCGCTTGCTTGGTTAGGGGTTTTTCTACCTCGCCATCAAAAAGTATTCTTTCGTCAACCTCAAAAATATCACTTCTGTTTAATAGCGGCTTGGTTTTGCGGAATTTCATATTATATAATTCATTACGATTACCACGAGCAATTTCGTATACATCTTTAAAGCCTTTAGTGGTAATTAGGGCTACTTTTACCCCTCTGCGCTCTAAAATTGCATTAAGCCCCGAGGTGGTGCCGTGTACAAAAAACTCAATATCCCCAAAATCGCTTATTTCCTCTTTAATGCCATTGATAATGGCTTCGGAAAGATTAGCAGGGGTAGTAAGTGTTTTACCTGCGGAAAACTCTTTTGTGTCTACATTAAAAAACACAAAGTCGGTAAATGTGCCACCAATATCGGCGGATACGCGATACTTAGCCAATTGAAAAACCTCCCTTAATATAATTACTTTTCGAGTAAGTGACAGGCACAGATATGATCGGTAAAAGCCTCTATCATCTGTGGTTCTTCTGTTTTGCAACGGTCAAAAGCATAAGGGCAACGGGTATGAAAGCGGCAGCCGGGTGGTAAATTTACCGGGCTGGGTATTTCGCCTTGCGATTTTACTTTGCTGGGGCGCAATTCTTTTTCGGCTTCTAAAATAACCGGTATTGATGATAAAAGCATTTGGGTATATGGATGCTGCGGACGCTCGAAAAACTCTTTAGCCGGCGCCATTTCCACAATATTGCCTAAATACATAATGGCAATACGATCGGCAATATTACGCATTAGGCTCATATCATGGGTGATAAAAAGATAAGACATATTCATCTTTTTTTGCAAATCCATTAAAGTATTGATAATTTTAGCCTGAATCGAAACATCCAAAGACGAGGTTGGCTCGTCTAAAACCATTAAGCTGGGATTAGTAGTTAAAGCGCGGGCAATAGCCACTAATTGTCTTTCGCCACCGCCTAATGATTTAGGATATTTATACATAGTTTGCGGCGGCAAGCCTACCATTTGCAATAGCTCGTCAATTCGCTGATTAATTTGATTAGGCGGAATGATTTTATGCACTTTTAAAGGCATGGTTAAAATATTAGCTACCGAACGCTGCGGGTTTAAGGATGTACCCGGATCCTGAAAAACAATTTGCAAATCCTTTTTTAAATCCATGCTTCTGTTTTTGGCCGGCATAGAAATATCCCGGCCATTAAAAAACATTTGGCCACCGGTAATTTTATGCATACCCATAATCATATAGGCGGTGGTGCTTTTGCCGGAGCCGCTTTCGCCAACTAGGCCTACTACTTCATTTTTACGTATCGAAAAATTAATGCCATCAACAGCTTTTACAAAACGGTTTTTATCTTTGGTTGGAAAATGCTTTTGTAGGTTTTTTACTTGCAAAACATCATTATTTGCATTTTGGTCAATATTTATATGCTCATTCATCAATTGCACCTCCGGTATATTTGGTGCAAGCCACATAATGATCTTGTTCTACCATGGTTAAAGGTGGGGTAGCTTGCTTACATTCTGCTTTAGCATAGGCACAACGACTTTGAAAACGGCAACCGGTTGGCGGATGCAAGTAATCGGGCAAATGGCCGGCAATACCGGACATAATGCCTTCGCCGGTTAATTTGGGCACCGAAGCCAATAAGCCTTGGGTATAAGGATGTAAGGGCTTTTCGAAAATAGTAGCTGTAGGTGCTGTTTCGACAATATTGCCGGCATACATAACATAAATGCGGTCGGTCATTTCGCGGGCAACCCCTAAGGAATGGGTGATCAGGATTAAAGAAGTATCCTTTTTTTCTACCAAATCATGGATAAGGCGCAAAACCTGATCTTGAATGGTTACATCCAAATTGGTGGTTGGCTCGTCGGCAATCATTAAACTGCTGGCGGTAGCTAAAGCCATAGCTATACATACCCTTTGGCGCATACCGCCGGATAACTGAAAAGGATAATTATCCAAAATCCTTTCCGGGTCGGGCATAGAGCAATCTTTTAAGGCGGCAATAGCATGATCATTTACTGCTTTTTTGTCTTTTACATCGATTAAACCCGAATAATAAATAGTATCTCTAATTTGCTTGCCTACGGTAAAAACCGGGTTTAAGGCGGCGATAGGGTCTTGAAAAATCATCGATAAATAACGGCTGCGTATTTCGTTTAATTCTTTGTCACGCATTTTAAGAATATCTTTATCATTAAACATAATTTGGCCTTGCGGTATAATAGCTTGCTTGGCCAAAACCCGCAAAATTGATTTTACGGTAGTGGTCTTACCACAACCGCTTTCGCCAACTAAGCCGATTTTTTCGCCCGGATAAACAGTTAGGTTTAAGCCATTTACTACCTTAGCATGGCCGCCAAATACCTTAAAGTGAATATGCAAATCTTTAATATCTAATAAAGGTTGTTTATTATTTTGATTAGTAGCTAAATTATCTACGGCAGTTGTCATTTTTATTCCTCCCCTGCGTTAAGCATATCACTTATGCCATCACCTAATAAGTTGAAGGCTAAAACAATTATCATAATTGCCAAAGCGGGGAATACGGTAAGCCACCACATATCCGGCAAATACTTATAGCCATCGGCAATCATGGTGCCTAGAGCCGGATCAGGAGGCTGCTCGCCAAGGCCTACAAAGCTTAAAGCCGCACCCATCAAAATAACTATACCCATATCCAAAGTCATCTTGGTTAAAATAGTAGGGGCGCAATTGGGTAATACTTCTTTAAATAAAATATGCAAACGGCCTGCTCCTATCAGTTCTGCGGATTGGATATAATACTCATTACGAACCGAAGAAGCCGAACCATATACTAAACGTGCATACCAAGCCCACCACGAAAAGGTGATAGCCATTAAGGAGTTAAACAAAGTAGGCTCTAACATACTGGATACCGCTAAAGCCAATACCAAAGATGGTAGGGATAAAAAGATATCTACAATACGCATAATTATGGCCGAAATTAAATGGTTTTTATAATAGCCGGCAATAATCCCCATAATAATGCCCACCGGGGCGGCTACCGATAATACCCCAATGCCCATAATTAAAGCACTGCGAAAAGAAAAGATAATTCGGCTTAAAACATCGCGGCCATTTTGATCGGTGCCTAATAGATAATCGGCCGAAGGGGCAGTATTAGCATTAGCAAAATCAACAAAGGGGCCGGCATGCTCCGGGTAGGGGGCTATAAATTGCTCAAAAATAGCTACAATTAAAATTAAAATAACCAAAACCAAACCTACAACCGAAATTTTATTGCGCGAAAATCGATATAAACTGCGCTTAAAATTATAAATTCTGGCTTGTTTACGGCTATTAATTACTAAGGATTCTTTAGAGCTTTGATTAATACTATTGCTCATTATTTAGCCCCCCTTTGCAAGCGAATTCTGGGATCAAGATAAGAGGCAATAATATCAACTACGATATTAACAATTAAAAAGGTAATGCCGATTACTAAAACTACGGCAACAATAGCATTTAAATCTTTATTTAAAATAGCATTAATCCCATATTTAGATATGCCCGGATAATTAAAAATTACCTCAACCAAAAAGGCATTACCCAGCATGGCGGCAATATCTAAGGCGATGATTGATACTGTAGGCATAGCCGAAGGCCGCAAAACATAGCTAAACATAATTATTCTTTGCGGAATACCGGCGGCTATTTCGGCACCAACATAGTCTTTATTTAGGTTTTCGATCATGCTGGTACGGGTCATGCGGGCTGCTTGGGCTATGCCGGCTAAGGCTAAGGCGGTGCCGGGCATAATTAAATGCTTAAATACATCAACAAAGGCATTAAAATCTAAAGCCAGTAAGCTATCTAAAAGCATAAAGCCGCTGATAACCGGTGGGGCTGCTACATCAATACGGCCTATGGGCGGCAAAATGGGCCAAATATAGGCAAAAATTAGCATAAAGATAATTGCCCAAACAAAAGCCGGCGTAGCAATGCCGATATAAGATGTTATTCTTAAACTATTATCGATAAGCCCGCCGGCATAGCGTGCCGAAAGGATGCCCAAAACTATGCCAAAAACAATTTCTAAAATGGCCGCAAAAAAGATTAGCTCTAATGTAGCCGGCAAAAATTCGCTAATATCTTGGGCTACCGGCCTTCTGGTTTGGGTAGAATCGCCTAAATCCCCCTGTACAGCGCCTTCCAGCCAATAAAAATACTGAACCGGCAAAGATTCGTATAGGTGATTTTCTTGGCGGTATTGCTCAAGGGCTTCGTCGGTGGCTCTGGTGCCCAAAGCCATAATCGCCGGATCGCCCGGTAAAATTCTCGCTATCGCAAATATTAATATAGATAGGCCAAATAATACAAAAAGTGACCATCCTATCCTTTTTGCCGAAAAAATGAGAATATCTTTCATCACTAAACCCCGCTTTCCTAGCTATTAGTTTTTGGGGGGAGGAAGCTGCCGGGGGCGGACTATTTGCCAATTTTATGCTGATTAAGCCATAAATCCCGGCAGCGTATTGTAATATTAATAAATCACTGATTTCTCCCGTTTATTATTTAGTTGATAAATTCCATGGTGCGTAAATATACCGAGCGGCCCATGATGGGGGCATTAATGCCACCTTCTTCGGCTGCGGCGGCTTCCGGCCAGTATAAATAACCGGATTGATAAGCACGCATTTCAGGCCATTCTAAAACCCAAATCGAAGGAGTAATATCTACTAAATCTTGCTGAATTTGAGCATACATGCCTAAACGGGTTTCGGTATCTAATTCGGCTAAGGAATCTTCGATAGCTTTATCGATAGCCGGATCTTGTAGCCATTCATATTGCTGGAAAGTACCGGCAGTAGCCGAATGATAGCGTAAGTTTAGTACCGAGCCGGCCTCGCCATAGCTATCCGAAGGATACATAATGGTGATATTGCTGGTGGTTTCAACGCCGGCGGCATCGGCAATTAAGGCCGAGAAAGGTTGCTTTTTAATTTCCAGGTTAATACCTACTTGGGCGCAGGCTTGTTGCAATAATAAGCAAAGTTTTTCTTCATCGGGAACATCGGCTGCCCAGGCAATTTCTACTACCAATTCGTCTAATTGATCGGCATATGGCGACATAGCTAATAATTCCTGAGCTTTTTCGACATTATAAGAATATTGGAATAAATTAGGATCGTGGCCGGCATAAGAAGCCGAAACAGGGCCTACAGCCTGCTTAGTACCGGGATAAATGCTGGTAGTGGCTGTTTCATAATCGAATAAATAAGCTAAAGCTTGGCGGAAATAAATATCATCGGTAGGAGCTTTTTGGGTATTCATTTCCAGGTTGATGATAGCGCCGGTATACATATTAGAAACATCAATGCCTTCAATTTCGTCCATGGCTTGCAAGTTTTCCATAGCTTGCCATTCATCGGTGATTTCTAATTCTTGACGGCTCATTAAAGTACGGATAGTGGCCGGATCATTTACGCCGATAGCTTGGAAGGTTTCGGGATGATTTTCGCCCCATTCTTGCCAATAATCAGCAAAGAATTCGGCTGTCATCGATTCTTCGGGCTTCATTTCGGTCATTTGATAAGGGCCGCTACCTGCATCATTAGTTAAAAGGAAGGTTTTACCATAATCGCCAAACTCGCCATAAGGGCCTTCGCCTAAATTAGCCATAATTAAATCTTCATTAACAACGGCCATTCTTACTAAAGAGGCAATAAAAGGGCCAAAGGTTTGCTTCATTTTAAACTCTACAACATAATCATCAATTACCACGGCTTCTTCAACATAAGGGGTATAAAGATAAGCAAAGCCTTCGCCAATGGCCAACATTCTGTTCATGCTAAATGCTACATCCGAACCCATTAAATCGCTGCCATCATGGAATTTAATGCCTTGGCGAATATTAAAGGTATAAGTTAGGCCATCTTCGGATACTTCCCAAGATTCGGCTACATGCGGCATAATGGTGCCATCGATATCGGGGAAAACCAAGGCATCATATAAGTTAAACTGCACGGCAGCTTCGATAGCATTACTACCTACACTGGGATCGGGCTGCAAGGGGAAGCTGGCGCAAATACGAACAACCTTTTCTCTTTCGCCATCTGCGGTAGCTTGCGGTTGCTCGGCATCGGCAGCCGGATCTTCGGCAGTTTCGCCGCCGCCGCCGCCACATGCAGTTAGCAGGAGCATCATGGCCATCATTAAAGCTAAAATCAGGATCCAACTTTTTGTTAATTTCATTTTTTTTCCTCCTAAAGTTTTTAATTTTCCGGAACTTTTATTTGGATAAAGGCCCATTCGGAAATGTTTTAACAGTATTTACATAAACCAATTTAACTAAACTATTACTTAAATTTGACCAAACATGGGGGATAGATGCCGGTAAATGCAGGCTATCCCCCGGGCTTAATTGATGGGCGGTGTTTTCGATAGTAAAGGTTAAAACACCCTCTAAAACATAACCAAAATCCTCTCCTTCATGAGTATAAGGTACTACTCTTTCTTGCACTTGGCCGGGCAATAAGGTTACTAAAATCGGCACCATGGAGTTTTCGCATTTATTAGGCAAAAAACTTAAGCTATGATAAATATGATAATTATTATTAAAGTGAAATGACGGTAAATTATAGCCTCTTACAATGCTGCTATTGGCACTGGCGATACCATTGGTATAAGCCAATAAATCGCTGCTATTGATGCCAAATTCATGGGCAATATTTTGCAAAGTAGTTAAGGAAATAGAGGTAAGCCCACGCTCTACTAAAGAAATATAGCCGGTAGAAAGCCCTACCTTATCGCCTAGCTGGCTAAGGGTCATTTTTTTATCTAAGCGTAATTGTTTAATTTTTTGGCCTAAAGCTTTATCCATAAACAGATACACTCCATTCTAATCTAATAGGGTATTATTGATTGCGTAACTTAGCTGTAGCCTCGGCATCCAGTTGGCCTTGCTCGTCGATAATTACACCATAGGCTGTTTTAGCACGTTCTTTGCTAATATAGCCGGCTTGATAATCATAAAGCACTTTGTCGATTTCGCGCTCGAAAGGATTACCAAAGCCACCGCCGCCGCCTGTTTTAATATCGATTAACCAGTTTTTGCCTACCGGATAATTATTGAGCTTTGATTTGCGATTATTAATATTGCCCTGCTCATCATAGATAATGGTTTGCGGCCCAATAGCAGCTTGGCCACCACAAATGCCCCAAGCAGGCATTTTGGAACGCTCGAACCATAGATAAACATTGCTATCTTTACTTAAAGTACGATAAGAACGGATAACCCCCATGCCGCCACGGTATTTGCCGGCACCCTCGCTATCGGGATGAATTGCATAGCGATCTACCAGGATAGGGAAGGAATGCTCTAAAATTTCGACCGGGAAGTTTTTAAAATCGCCATTTTGAACATTAACCAAGCAATCTTGGCCATCGCCGCCATCATAGCCACCCCAGCCGCCAACTGTTGGTTCATCATGGGCAAATAGTTCGCCGGTTTCTTCATCAATACCGGCTAAATAAAATACCATCGAATCGCCATAATGGGCAGCTGCTACCATATGGGGTACGGCTTCGGCTAAGCATTTAATAATTAGGTCGATTAATAAACCTAAATGCGAAAAGTACCAGGCGCAAGCTGCCGGTTCTTCGGCGGCAAAAATACTGCCTTGGGGAACATCAATGCTTAAGCTTCTAAAAGAACCACCGGTAACCGGGGCATTGGGCAATACCAGCATTTTATAAGCAACGCGGCAAGCCGAAATAGTTTGGGCAATACCGCAATTGGTAGAGCCTTTAACCATAGGATTAGAACCATTTAAATCGATATGGATTTTGCCATCATTGATGGTTAATTTTAAGCGTACCCAAACCGGCTCATCGCTATTGCCATCATTATCTAAATAACCTTCGGCGCTATAAGAACCATTGGGGATAGCTTTTAATACTTCTTGTTCTAAAATAGCGGTTTGCTCAAAAATATTAGCGGTAGCTGTTTTAATAGTAGGCATACCAAAGCGTTCGATTAAGGCTCGCAAGCGACGATCGCCGGTACGGCAGGCCGATATTTGGCCATTTAAGTCGCCATGGGCATTGCGATTAAAGCGACTATTTAAACAAATAGTATCGATTAAATCCTGGCGAGGTATACCTTTATCAATGATTTTTAAAGGCCCTAAGCGGATGCCTTCTTGATAAATGCTGGTAGAATCCATCGGTGCTAGTGGGTCTTTAGAGCCAACATCCAGCCAATGGGCACGGTTGGCCGAAAAACCTACTAATTTATCCTGATAAAAAATTGGGGCAAAAACAGTAATATCATTTAAATGCGTGCCGGAAATATAGCAATCGTTTAATAAATAAACATCACCATCTTGCATAGCTTCTTTGCCGCCATAATATTCTAAAGCAAAGCGTACGGTTTCTTCCAAGTTACCTAAAAACAGTGGTACGCCGGTACTTTGGCCTAAAACCTGTAAATCTTCATTAAAGAGGGCAACCGCGCAATCTTTCATTTCATAGATAATGGGTGTGTATGAGCTGCGAAATAAGCTTTCGCACATTTCTTCGGCAGCAGAGAAAAAAGCATTACGGATAATTTCGGTAGTGATAGGATTGGTTGTTTGGGCATTGTTGCTCATTGTTTTACCTCCTTAATTAGATTTGATTTTAGTTATTTGCATATTATTATATTCGTCAATCTTAACTTGCCAGTTGGGCGGAACTACTGTTGTAGTGGTTAATTCCAAAACAATAGCCGGGCCACTGAAGGTTTGACCGGTAATTAAATCTTTGCGTTGATAAATTTGGGCCATATATTCTTGATCATTAAAGATGGCAAGCTGCTCTTTGATAGGCTGGGGGGTATCATTGCTAAATTTGCCCGATTTTTGCTTGGCAATTTTTTCAAGACGGCCTAAACCAACTAAGCGCAAATTAACAATTTCGATTTCGCCTGAGGGATTGCAATGCCCATAAATTTGCTTATGCAAGGCATGGAATTCTTCTTTTAAAAGGGCAATTGCTTTTTGGTCTTCGGCAATGCTGGCAAAATTAACCCTTACAGTATATTCTTGCCCTAAATAACGCATATCGGCACTATGGACAAACTCGGCTTGTTCTTTGCTAATATGTTGCCTATTTAATAAATCCATGGCTTCATCAGTCATTTGCTGAAACTTGCCTTTAATTTCATCAAAATCAACTTTATCAATATTGCATTGCATAGTGCGGGATAAATCTTGCCTAATATCCGATTGCAACATGCCCCAAGCCGAGAAAATGCCCGGCATTTCGGGTACTAAAACATGTTCTATTTCTAATTCTTCGGCAGTAGAGCAGGCCTGCATGGGGCCGGCACCACCAAAAGCAACCAGTACAAATTCGCGGGGATCGATGCCTTTGCGCACAGTTAATTGGCGAATGGCATCGGCCATTTTAGCATCGGCAATAGCGCAAATGCCGCAGGCGGTTTCTCTAACGCTTAGGCCTAAGGGTTTGGCTACGGTTTCGATGGCGGCAATGGCCGCATCGGTATCTAATTGCATGCCGCCACCTAAAAAGCCATCGGCAACCAAATGGCCTAAAGCGGCATTGGCATCGGTAATAGTAGGTTTAGTGCCGCCATTACCATAACAGGCAGGGCCCGGCATTGCTCCGGCACTATGCGGGCCAACTCGCAAGCCGCCTGCTTCTACCCAGGCTATAGAGCCACCACCGGCACCGATAGTATAAATATTTACCATAGGAACCAATAAAGGGAAGCCTTCTAAATTTACTTCGGAAGATATATCGGGAGCGCCATCTACTACTAAGCTAACATCATAGCTGGTACCGCCCATATCTACGCCGATTAGATTAGGATAGCCCAATAATTGGGATAAGGATTGATTGCCAACCGCGCCGCCCACAGGGCCCGACATTAGGGTTTGAATGGGCGTATTTTTGGCGACATCGGCGGTGATAATTCCGCCACCGCTTTGCATTACATGCACATATTTGTCAAATTGATTTTCGGTCATTCTTTTTTCTAGGGTATCTAAATATCTTTGAACTATGGGGGCGATATAGGCATTAACAATAGTGGTGCTGGTGCGCTCGTATTCGCGCCATTCTCGGGCAGAACGATGCGAAAGCGAAACACTGTAGCCGGGTAAATGCTTGGCCAAAAGCGCTTCTGTTTCCAGCTCATGCGCCGGGTTATTATAGGCATTGATTAGGCAAACAGCTACAGAAGTATATTCGCCGGCCTTAATTTGCTTACAAGCTTCGATAATGCTATCTTCGTCTACCGGCTTTAAAACATTACCCTTAGCAGCCATACGTTCTTTAATTTCAAATACATCCAAGCGCTTAATTAAGGGTGTAGCCTTGCTAAAGCGCATATCATACATTTGCGGCCTGTTGCCACGGGCAATTTCATATACATCCCTAAATCCTTCGGTGGCAAGTAGGGCAACGCGCGCGCCCTTGCGCTCCAAAAAGGCATTTAGGCCGGAAGTAGTGCCATGAACAAAAAATTCGATATCATTATAATCGCTAATTTGTTCATTGATGCCATTGATAACAGCATCAGATAAATTATTAAGGGTGGTTAAAACTTTACCCTCAATATATTCACCGGATTGAGTATTGTAAAAAACTAAATCGGTGAATGTTCCTCCAATGTCGGCAGATACTCTAAATTTTTTTCCAGTCATATTAACCTCCTAGATATATTTATAATAAAAAACTTCTTATCGACAATTATAGTTATGGCTTATTCGGTAGTCGAGCTATGTACAATTAAAATCCTAACAATACGATCGCTTTTATTAATTAATTGATGGGGGGATGTGTTAAAATGAATAGAATCTGCCGGGCTTAGAATATATTCTTTATCATCGATAGTAATATTAAGGATGCCTTCTAATACAAAAATAAAGTCTTCGCCATCATTATGGTTTGGAAAATTGATAATAGAGCTAGTATGAGGCATAATTGTGGCAAGGGTAGGTTTTAAGATACATTCGGGATGCTCAGTACCGATGATATTGTAAATTAAACTGGAGTTTTTGAATTGGGTGGGTGTATAATCATAGTTGCGCTTAATAAAATCGCCTTGGCTGGTATTGGCATCCATAAAATAGCTAATGTTTACACTAAAGATATCTGCAATTTTTTGCAAGGCTTCAAATGATAAAGAACTTATATTGCGCTCTACTTGTGATAGATGACTGATAGAAATTGCTGTTTTTTGGCTTAATTGTTTTAGTGTCATATCTTGTAGCAAGCGTAATTCTTTTATCTTATATCCTATAGTTTTTTTCATGCATATCCTCATTACTGTAATTATTTGCTGTATTTTATAATATTAAAATATTTAGCTTAATTTATCTAAATTTTCTTGTTATATCGAAATATTCTTTGTTTGTTTAAAAAATCCTGCAAGTTTTTTACTATATTTTATAAAAAAGTGTAATTTTATTTACATTGTTTTGGCTGTTTTTATGCAATATAATGTATATGTTTATTTGCCTATAAACGATAATCATGATATGACAAAAGACAATTTTAGAATAAAAGGCCTTTTATCTATGCTTCTGGCTATTATAATGTAAAACAGATAAGCAAGTAATTAATTGCTGTTTTAGTAAATTACAGTAATGATTATTGTTTTATAAAAAAAATTATAAAAAATTGTGAAATTAAGATTTTAAATAATACTTTTAGGCTGCAATTCAATAATGCAAGAAGAAAGCAGTTTGCAAGTATATAATATCACGGTGTCAATTTTGCCACTTTCAACTTTTGCGAATGAGAAGTGTGCTACAATAACAAAATTAAAGGCAATTAAAAAAAGGAGGATATGATATGAAAAAATCTTTATTATTTAAGCTATTATTTTTAAGCGCAATCTTAGTATTAAGTTTTAGTTTAGCAGCTTGCGGTGGTGGCGAGGAGGAGGTTGTGGCCGAAGATCCGGTAGCTGAGGAGCCGGTTGTTGAAGAACCGGTTGTTGAAGAACCTGCCCCCGCTCCGGTTGAAACCGAAATCTATGGCTATTGGTACTTGGAAGTAGATCCAACTTTTATTATGGATGTTACTCGCGAAAATCAAGTCTTAATTTATGATTATGAGGAAGGTTATATTTTAGCTAATTATAGTTTAGTATGGGATGAGGCAACTAATAGCGGCCAAATGGTGGCCGGAGAATTGGCCTTAGACATAAGCCTAGACGGCACAATTGTAAATTTTGAAGCCTTAGATGGCTCGATGGCTGAATTAATTCCTTTAGATAGTGCTTATGCTCAAGCCACTATTATTCCTTATGATCCGAATAGTAATCCGGTTTTAGATCCAGATTTTGATCCCAATAATTATACTTATGAGGAGCTATATGGCTATGGTGGCTATTATAGCGTAGATCCTTATAATAGTTACTATGGCGATTACTATTCTTATGGTTCTTATAATGAATCCGGATATTCTTATAATTCTTACAATGAATCCGGGTATTATTATAATTCTTACAATGAATCCGGATATTATTATAATTCTTATGATGAATCCGGCTATTAGTATTTCTTTGATGCAAGTTTGATAATAAATTCTTTTTTAGATTAAAAAAGGGATAACAGCAATTGCTGTTATCCCTTTTTTTATTTTGCCACTTTGGCTGCTTGCCCGGCCGCGGGCAAAAAAGTCGCGCTCTAAGCCTAAACCTAAAGCGCGACCTTGCCGGGCGGCGCTGGGCATAATGTATGGAATAGATAGCCCTTGGCCGCGGGCAAAAAAGTCGCGCTCTAAGCCTAAGCCTAAAGCGCGACCTTGCCGGGCGGCGCTGGGCATAATGTATGTAATAGATAGCCCTTGGCCGCGGGCAAAAAAAGTCGCGCTCTAAGCTAAGCCTAAAGCGCGACCTTGCCAGGCGGCGCTGCCGCCCTGCCGCCCTGCCGCACTGCTGCACTGGGCATAATGTATGGAATAGATGCCCTTGGCCGCGGGCAAAAAAAGTCGCGCTCTAAGCTAAGCCTAAAGCGCGACCTTGCCAGGCGGCGCTGCCGCCCTGCCGCCTTGCCGCCCTGCTGACTTTTATTGGTTTTTTGCTTGATCTTGAGGGCTGTTTTGGCTTTGCCAAAAGGCGCCGGTTTTAAGCCAATTTTCTTTCCTTGCTGCTTTTTTTACCTTTATTTTGATTTGCTTGCTTAGTTTTTTTAGTTGGCTTAAAACCTTTTTTAAAACCTTTTTAAGACCTTGGGGGCTCTGCCCCCAAACCCCTGCAATTTTTTGTAAAAAATTGAGTAAAACTTTAAAAAAAGTTTTGCGATAGTCCGCCTTGGCCTAATAGCCGCCGTAGAGTAAGGCTTGGAATAATCTTAATGAGGTTATTATTGATTGCTCACGGGTATACGTTGTTTGTGGCGAAAAGGTATTATCGCCAACACCACCCATAATGCCCTGGCTGGCTACAAAATTTACGCCGGGTATTGCCCAAGAACCAATATCCGCTTTATCGCTAAAATTAGGTAAATTTTGGTTATCGGTAGGAAAGTCAAATACATCAGCGGTATTTTTTAACATGGTGGCCGCTTCTTGACGGGTTATACTATAATCCGGCTTAAATGTGCCATCGGCAAAACCATTTACTATGCCCAAGCTATAGGCTATATCAACATCAATATAACTGCTATCCGGGGTATCGCTAAAGTTTTGCTTGCCTAAATCTATACTATAAACTTCGATTAACTCGGCCTCGGTAAGGGCTTTGCGCTCTAGGATCATCGACACAATTAAAGAGCAAAACTCTGCGCGAGTAATATTGCTTTGATATTCACTTTGCAAATAGTCCATAACCAAGCCGGATTCTATGGCCTGATTTACTTCATCCACTGCCCAAGCAGAAGGCCTCATTTCGCCAAATACAGGGGGCTCGCTGCCGCCGTCTTTAATTACGGTTAAGGTATAATCATCAGGGTAGGATAAAATTTCGCTGGTATATAAGCCGGCACTCAGCAAAACAGTGTAATCACCGGGCTCTAAAATAACTTCATTCGAATACCAAGGGCTGCTTACATTATCATAAGATAATGCTTCATCAACCACCACGCCGGAAAAAACAGGGTTGCTATTATCAATTACAAATACAGTAATACCGGGAGGCAATTGGCCTTCGTACTCGATTTTAAGTTGAATTGTGGACTTTTCGTCAATGCTGAAAACAAAGTGGTCACTATCACTATCACGATTAGGATAATCAAAATCACCAATATATGGTTGATTTAGCTCAATCGGCATGGCAGACTCCAGCAAATCATTTGGCTCTACTTCATTGATGGCGGCAAAGGCTTGGCTGCAGAACAGTAAAATCATGAGGGCTGATAAGATAACGGTTTTGAATATACTTTTTTTCATAATAGTTCCTCCTTTTTTATGATTAACGATTAATAAACATCCGTGCTTAAAGTGCTCTTAATCCAGCTCCAAGTAGCGCATCAGCATGGTGGCCACCTGCGCCCTTGTGGCTGTTCCTTGCGGATTTAAGCTGCCATCATCCATGCCGGTGATTACTTCTTGCATGGTCATATAAAGCATGGCTTCCCAAGCCCAATCGGAAACGGCCTCGGCATCGGGGAAATCAAGCGGGAAGGCAAATGCACCGCTAAAGCCGCCGCCTTGGGCTTGCTCGTAGCGATAAAGCATGGTAATAAACTCTTCACGCGTAATTTCGGCCAGCGGGTTTTTGCCGTCGGATATTCCGTTTTCCATTGCCCAGGTTTGGGCTTCGGCATACCAGGGGTTGGGCTCGGTTGTAAATTGATAACCGTCAATTCTGGCCAGTACTGTCCAAATCATGGCTCGGGTGGTAACAGTATTGGGGCTAAACTCGGTTGCCGATACTCCATTCATGATATTATTAGCATAAGCATAGCTTATCGCCTCATAATACCAATCATCGGTGGCTATATCGCTAAAGGGTAAGGCCTGTTCCATAATCATAAATACCGAAAAATGCCCTGTGATAAAGCTTGCTTTTTGGGTTTTGGCATTATAGGTGGTGGGTTTAGCATTTGCTTGGCCAAGAACATCGATATGATAAACCGTAATTAGGCCACCACTAGAGCTATAAGGTATGGTAATGGTTACTAAACCGCCGCCAAAATCGCTAATATAGGTATCGCCTGCTTTAATTGTTAATTGATAAGCCGGATTAGTGCCGATTACGGCCTGTTGCTCGGCGCTTAAAGCGGTGGCTTTTTTGATGGTAATGGTTATTTTACCGCCATCTGCCTGATTGATAAGGCTATTAAGTGTTTGATTATCAAAAGTTATGTTGCCAATGCCGGTGCTGATTTGAACCGAAGAATTATTTTCGGCCGCTAAAGCAGCTAAAGCAGTAGGCGTTAAGCTAACTTCCACGCTTTGGGCATCAGCCGGGGTATTGATATCTAGGTTTAGCTGGGGATCATTATCGGTGCCTGTGATTTGCTCCAGCAGGGTTTCGGTGGCTTGGGTTAAGGTATTATCCTCAATATCGGCTTGGGCGGTATTATCGCTAATTACAGGCTCGATATCAATATCAACCTGGGTTTGATTAGCATTGGCCATATCCTCTGGTTCTTCTGCGGCTAAGCCACTGTCGGCAAGATTATTGCCACGATCGATATCGGGGATAGGCATAAATTGCGGCCAAAAAGCATAATGATAGGGGCCGGGGGAGCCTTGGGCCCAAGTCATAAACTCTGTAGATGCTTGGGCAATAGTCCAATCATTTAAGGTAGTAGCAAAGCTGCCTGATTGCATTTGGGCGGCGGTGAGGGCCAGGGTGTTATCGGGAGTGTTAAGGTTATTAGTTATATTAATGCCTGCTAAACCGCTTGCGCCTTGATAATAGCAATTTTGAACATCAATGATGCTATTGTTGTTAGGATCAGCCGCAACATACGCCATTCCTAATATACCACCAAGCTCTGATAAAGCCTCATCATACTGGCTAATCGTGGGTATAGCGCTATTATAACAATTATTTAAGGTGATATCGAAAGGTGAATACACCTCACCAACTATGCCCCCTATTCGGCTTTGCTCAGTGGCTGTCATAAGCGAGCCTGTATTAGAGCAATTGTAGATTTCTATATCCGCACCAATGCCGGCTATTCCTCCTGCCTGTGCTATGGGGCTAATATTATTAGTATCCGACGTGTCAGCTTTATTGGTAATTGCAGCGGAATTACTGCAATTTTGAATAATCATGCTAGTATCTTGATTATCTTTATCGCCGGAAGCTTGACCGGCTATGCCGCCAATATCGGCATAGGTTAACACTTCGGAAGCATAAAGTAGCCCCAAATTATGGCAATTATCTATTAAACTACTGCCATCTTCAGCGTAAATAAGCCCCACTATCCCCGAACCTTCAATAGTGCCGGAATTAGTGCAATTAAGTATTTGCGAGTCCTTAGCCTGCCCGGCTATAGCCCCCGAAGGGTTGAGACGGATACTTTTTTCACCGTTAAAGTGTATATGAGATTGATCAATATTAACATTTTTTATTATAGCATCTTTAATATGGCCAAATAAACCAAGATTATTCGGATCGTTATTGATATAAATATTGCTTATCGTATAATTATTGCCATCAAATGTGCCTAAAAACCAGTCACTCGCATTACCTTTGCCAATCGGGATCCAGCTATTATTTTTAGCAATATAGGGGGGTAAATCATTGCCGGTATCGCTATAGCCGCTGACAAGCTCGCCCTTAGCCGGGGCTAAATCTATATCGGCGGTTAGTTTTACGGTTTTGCCGCTATAATTATTCGTGTCTTGTGTTGTGGCGATAAGCTCGTTTGAATCATAATCATCATTAACCGATGCGGCAAACCAGGCCAGACCATAAGCGGTATGGATTTCGATATAGCCGGCATAATATAAATTAGCTACCATGTTTTGTTTGCTATCGTCTTGATATAGGCTAAAATCTATATTTATTTGGGCAGCCCGGGCTAGCTCAGACCAAGAAGAAAATTCTGCATCGGATAATACCGGTGGGGTGTTTTGGCCGGCTTGCCAAAGTATGGGGGCTGATGCTTCGGCAAAAAACTCGTTTAATGTGTCAACAAAGTTAGGGCTTAGCATTTGTGCTTTGCTCAGGGCGATAAAGGCATCTGCATGTTCACTTGTATAATTGCCTACGGGTGGTAGTGATGATTCTTGATAGTATAGTCTATTCAATGGGGAAGAATAAGGGTCATCCTCAATATCAGGCAAATGACCAAATAATGAACCGATATTAGAAGTTGTTGTCTGGTCACCGCTAACCTCAATCTCACCCCAATTATAGTTATTGGCAATTTGTACGTCCACCTGCTCCTCAACAGAGCCAAATAGCCCGCCAACATTACTATGCCCTTTTATAGTGCCGGTATTGTAGCTATTTTCCAGCCAAAAAATCTTATTGCTACCACCGAGTATGCCACCAACATAGCTCTCGCCTTGCACCAAACCGGTATTATAGCAGTTGTATAAAGGGATACTGTTACTAGATGCGAACGCATAACCGGATAAACCACCAACATAATTGTTTTTCCCGATAACAGTGCCTTCATTACCGCAATTAGTTATTGAATAAGCTGCGCCGGTGTTGTATCCGGCGATAGCGCCCACATACTTGTATGCGGATATATGCGAATTGGCTATTACTATTCCATCTAGGTTAGAGGCATAACCAAACAAGCCTTGATAATCCTCTTCATTATTGATATAGACATTATTAATTGTATGATTATTGCCGACAAATTCGCCTTTAAACGGTTTTGCTTTAGTGCCAATAGGTATCCAGCTATTGTTCGCATTTACGGTTGGATTAGTGCCATCCGTAGGCAAATCATTGCCATTTGCAGTATAGCCAGCAACTATAGCGCCTGTATCCGGGGCTAAGTCGATATCGGCGGTTAAGTATATAAATTGTTTATCATAGTCCTTGGCGGCTATCTTGCTGCCGGAACCATCATCCAACTGCTCATTAACCGAAGCCGCCAGCCAAGCCAAGCCTAGGGCGGTGTGAATTACCAGATCTTCCTTTTCATCGCCATCATAATCAATATGTTCATAATCAATATCTTCTTGGGCATCATTGGCCGCCTCTGTCCAGTTAGCATAGGGGGTTGCCCAGGCTAATTGCGGCATAAGTACAACCGATAGCAGTAAAGCAAATAAAAAGGCCATTAGTTTTTTGTACATAGTATTCTCCTTGGGTATAATAGTATTTTTATAATTATAGCATATATTTGTTTTTTGTACAAGCTGTTAAGTTTAGTAAAAAAATCTTGTTGTAAACAAAGGGCAAAAAAATTGACATTATCCTGCTTTTATGCTAAGCTTAGCGTAAAACTACCCACTGGCTATGCTTAGGAGGAGCTGATATGCTGGATCAACATATGGGGCAAGAGCTTGCCCAAAAATCGAGTGTCATCATCGGCCATGGGATACTGATCACCAATGAGCTGGGCGAGGTTATCGGTTGTTCCAATAGCGAACGGATTGGCACCATTCACGAAGCCTCCTTGCCGGTGATAAGCCAGCGCGAGCCCATTTTTCTTGATGAACAGGCTGCTCGTATGTATAAGGGCACTGTCTTTGGGGTAACATTCCCGATCGAGGTGGGGCAGCAGGTGGTTGGCTCGGTGGGTATCACCGGGCGCTTAGATGAGGTTTCGCGCTTTGGCCAGCTGATCAAGCTTTTTGCCGATATGTTCGTTAAGGAAAAGCTGGAGCGCAACTTGACGCAGCTACGTGATAATGAGCATCATAATCTTCTGGTCGAGATTATCGCTTGCCGCTTGGGCAGCGATGATGAGGCTCATACCACCTCCCATGCCGAATCTTTAGGCTATCAAATTGATTTGCCCCGAGCGGCGATTTTGATCGAGCTTAATAAGGCAGATAGCGATGCCTTTGTTCTGCAAACAGCCAAAAATATACTGCAAGGCAAAGAGACTATTTTTATCCCCATCGATCAGCATAAGATTGCCGTTTTTGCCCCTTTAAATAGTCAAAATAGCGAGCAGCATATTCATGACCTGATTAAAAATCAGCTGCCGGAGCTTTGCCGCCATATTCATAACCGAGGCACTATGATCCGAATCGGCATCGGCAGCATGGCCGCCGGTATCGGCGATTTGCGTAAATCCTATTTCGAGGCTTGCCAGGCGGCCGGCCTCTGCCGCTGGGATTCGCATCTGCAGCATATCATCTATATCCGTGACCTTTATGCCGAGCGCCTGATCTTTGGCATCTCTAAAGAGGTGCATGATAATGTGGCCGAGCAAATTTTTGCGCCCATTTTGCAATCCAAAAATAGGCGGGAGATAATAAAGCTGATTTTAGCCTGGTGCGATTGCAAATTTAATGCCGCCGAAACGGCCAGAATGCTGCATATCCATATCAATACGCTCTCCTATCGGATTGACCAAATTAAAAAGCTTACCTCCATGAATTTGCGTGACTTTAAAGATGCCATGACTTTATATATCTTGGCCACCCATTATACCTCGCAACAAAGCGATTAATTTAGTAAACTTAGCAGCTATAACCCCCTAAATGAGCCCAGCGCTTGGATAATTGTCAGAAAGTTGGCTAATTCGACATGCGTTTTGCTCATTTTTTGTTTTTTGTCTAAAAATTGTGTTATTTCTACAAAAAATCTTTGGTTTTTTGGTTAAAAAATGGTAAGGTGTGTGATTGTTTTGGTATATCTCTACATGTTATAATCAATATATGAATAGCGATATTCAAAGTATTAAAATCTAACAAAGAGGTGGTACAACGATGCAAAAGAAAATTGCCATTTTGGGAGATGGCCATGGCGGCCATATGATGGCGGCGGATATGGCTCTTAAAGGGCACCGTGTGAGCATGTATCTTTATCAAGACCGTGAGGAGTTTCAGCCCCTGATCAAAAGCAAGACGATTACCGTAGATGGTGCTCGCAACGAGGTGGCCGTGCTGGAAAGCGTTACAACGGATATAGATGAAGCCATTGAGGGCGCAACCTATATTTGTATTGTTACCCCTGCTTTTGCCCATGAATATTATGCCAACCTGCTTAAAGGTAGGGTTAAGAAGGAGCAAATTGTTGTGGCCTTCCCCGGTGCCTTTGCTGCTTTGCGGATGAAGCATGCCTTTGGCGATGATGTGGAATGCCCGATCTTCGTCGATGTTAATAATTTGCCCTATGATACCCGCAGCACCACCCCGGGCAAGGTTAGCTTATATGGCTGCAACCCGGTTAATGTGGCCTTTTTGCCGGCCAATAAGGCTGATGAACTTATTGAGCAGATGCGGGAAGATTTATTCCCCTTCGAGAAGGTGTATCGTGATGTTTTGGAATGTGGCCTTTCTATCGTTAACCCGGCTTGGCATACCGGCCCTTGCCTCTTAAGCGTAACCGCTATCGAGTTGCCGACCAATAATTTCTTTGTTTATGAGCATGGCTGGACACCTTCGGCCTGCAAGCTTAATATGGTGCTGGATCAGGAGCGTAAAGCCGTTGGCAAAAAGCTGGGCTATCATCTGCGCCCGATGGAAGATTTTAGCGGTATGCCCGATAACTATACCTGGCAGCAGCTCTATGCCGCCGGCCATGGCTCGATATCTTTAACCCCGATTAGCGGCCCCAATAGCATTCATAGCCGCTATCTTACCGAAGATGCCCCCTTTGGCCTGGTACCCTGGGCCGCTATTGGCGAGCTTTTGGGTGTGCCCATGCCGATGACCAATTCCTGCATCGATATTTACAATGTCATCCACGAAACGGATTGGCGCAGCGAGGGCTTATCGATCGATGCCTTGGGTATCAAGGATATGGACAAGGATAGGCTGCTGGCCTATGTAGAAACCGGAGAGTAAAAAAATAATTGCGGAGGTAACTTTATGAAAAAGAAAATTGCTTTATTAATAACCTGCTTAACAATGATATTTATGTTGGCTGCTTGCGGCGGATCATCGGCAGGCGATGATAGCTTTGAACTGCGTATTGCCACCCACTACAATCAAGAGCATCTTGGCTATCAGGCATTGGAGCGTATTAAAGAAACGCTGGAAACCGAAAGCGATGGCCGTCTTACCGTTACTTTATTCCCCTCCAGCCAATTGGGCGATTACACCCTAACCTTCCAAGAGCTTTCCGAAGGTACCGTCGATATGGCTTTAATCCCTATCCCTTCGGAATATGATTCCCGCTTGGAGATGAACTTTATCCCTTATCTGGTTAATGGCTATGCTGATTTGGAATCGGCCTTTGGTGCAGATTCTTACTTCTTCGGCGAATATACCGAAATTATGGCCGGCTTAGATATTAAGCTACTGGGCATCTATGCCGAAGGCTTGATCGGCTTTGGCTTTAGCGAATACCCCGAGGGCTATAATGATGTAACTGCCGTTAAGGATATGTTAGTGCGTGCCCCTGCTATCGAAGTGTATAACCTGGTAACCCAAGATATGGGCTATTCGGCAACCACCATTCCTTATGCCGATCTTTATACCTCCATGCAAACCGGCGTTTGCGAAGGCTGGATTGGCGGCACACCTCAGTTAAATTACAGCGACTTCCGAGATGTTGTTAAATACTATGTGCCTTATAATGTTTTTGTTGAGAATATCGGTTTCTTGATGAGCCAGAGCATATTCGATGGTATGCCCGAAGATTTGCAAACTCTTGTTTCCGATACCTTTATGAATGAAGCTATCACCAGCTACGAAACCGCCGAAACCGGCGATATGGAAGCCATTCAAAGCATGGAAGATTATGGCATTGAAATTCTGCCTTTAACCGATGATGAGCTTGCCGCTTTCAAAGCACATGTTATCGAAACAACCTGGCCGCAATTAACCGATAATATCGGTCAGGAAATATTGGATGGACTTATTGAGGCTAATAGTTAATCTTAAGCCAAGCATCTATGTTCGCTCCATGGCAAACATTGCTACTTTGCCCGCTAACGGTGGCGCTTAATTGAGGCCACCGTTAGCGTATAAGCATATAGGAGGAAAACAAATGCAACCCAGAGAATATCCCTTCCGCAATTCGCTGTTTTGGATTGGCTTGCAGCGCTTTTTGCGGATAATGATGATAGTCTGCAGCATATTATCAACCGGCTGCATGGTATATGCCGTTATATGGCGCTATTTTTTTCAAGGCAACTTTTATGGTTCCGATGAAGTGATCATGCTTTTTGCTTTCTGGCTTTATTTTATGGGGGCAGCCTATGGCAGCTTTGAAAACACGCATATCAAAGCTGATCTGCTCCAAGTTTATATTCATAATTTGCGCACCAAGGATACGGTTGCCTTAATCGCCCAACTTTTAACCGTAGCGGTAAATACCGTAATTTTGATTTGGGCGACCGAATATTTCTTTTCCGAAATTGAAAAATGGGGGCTTTCCACAGCTTTAAAAATCCCCTTAATCATCCCCAAATCTTCGGTGTTTTTCGGCATTTTGCTTATGGAATTTTATCATGTCTATTATCTTATCTGTGATATTATTGCTTTTCGTAAATTTGGCGTGTTTAGCCAGCCGCAGCCCGGCGACTTTGTAACCGAGAGCTTTAAAAAGCGCTATCCGGATTGCACCGTGCCGCTTAAACAGAATATTAATAAAAAGGAGGCTGATTAAATGGAAGTGATTACCAGTATGCTCTTGCTTATCGGCGGGCTTATCATTGGTATGCCCATCCCCTTTGCCTTTGGTCTGGCCTTTCTTTTTATAACTTTTGCTATGGGCGTTAACCCCAGCACCCTGCTGGCCAGCGGCTATACCCAGATCAATTCCACCATTTTATTGGCCATCCCCCTATTCGTGCTGGCCGGTAAGGTGATGGAAAAGGGTAAAATCGGCGATGCCTTAATCGGGCTGGTCGAGCGCTTTGTTGGCCGGATGAAAAGTGGCCTAGGTGCGGTGGCTGTTATCACCAGCGCTGTATTTGGCTCGATTTCGGGCAGCGCTTCGGCAACCCTTTCCTGCATTGGGGCGCTGATGGAACCCAGGCTTAGCAAGGCCGGCTACCCTAAGGGTTATATTGCGGCTTTACTGGCTGCCGCTTGCCCCTTAGGCTTGCTTATTCCGCCCAGTTCTGCTCAGGTATTATATGCTTGGTCGAGCGGCACCTCGGTGCTGGCTTGCTTTACGGCTACCATTATCCCGGGGCTAATTCTGGTTATGCTATTATGTACTGTTAATGCCTGTATGTGCCGCAAATTCGAGATGAAGCCTGTGCCTAAAGAGACATCTAAGGAATGGTTTGTCAATACCGGCGGGGCAACCTTAAAGGCCATTCCCGCTTTGATCATGCCGGTGATTGTTTTAGGCGGCATCTATGGCGGCGCCATGACGGCAACGGAAGCCGCTGCGGTTAGCGTGGCCTATGCCATTCCCTGCGGTATGTTTATTTATCGCGGCCTTAAAGGTGATGGCTTGCGTCAGGCGCTGGTGGATTCCAGCTGCACCACCGGTGTTATCATGGTAATGTTCTTCATGGTAATGATTTTTAGCAAGCTGTTGACCATGCAAAATGTGCCGGCTCAGATTGCCGAGGCTTTGCTTAGCGTAACCGATAATCGTATTCTAATCCTATTATTGATCAATGTATTTATGGTTATCATTGGCATGATTATGGATGATACCAGCGGTATTTTGCTTTGTACCCCGATATTGTTGCCCATTGCCGAAGCCATTGGCATTCATCCTGTCCATTTTGCCGCTATTTTGGGGGTTAATCTGGGCATGGGCAATATCACGCCGCCCACCGCCCCGATGCTTTATCTAAGTGGTCGTGTATGTGGGGCCAAGATCAATACCATGCTTTCGCCTACCATGGTCTTCATCGCTTTTGCCTGGATTCCCACCCTTTTGATTACCACCTTTATTCCGGAAATATCCACCTATCTGCCCAGCCTTATTTTGCCCAATTTATTCTAACTTTGGCTTGGGGCAGCATAATTTAAGTTACACCTGTTTTGCTTCGGCAAAACTAATATCCCCCCCTCTTAAAAGGGCTGCAGCTAATAATGCTGCAGCCCTTTTGCCTTAGTTAAACCTATATAATCCAAACCTGTTTTTTAGCCAATTTGGTGGCTTTATACGGGCTTGCCGGCACCACTATGACTGCAAGCTACCGCCTAAGCAGACAAAAAAATACGGATAGCAATTGGCCATCCGTATTTTCCCACCTTTTAGGGGGGGCACAAGGGGTCTTGGTGGGCGGTATCCTAAAATGAAACTGTAGGAGCAAAATAAAAAACACCCCTAAGGGTGTTTTTTATTTTGGTGCCGGAGACCGGGGTCGAACCGGTACAAGGTTGCCCTCGCAGGATTTTAAGTCCTGTGCGTCTGCCAATTCCGCCACTCCGGCTGGAGGCGCCACCCGGATTTGAACCGGGGGTAAAGGATTTGCAGTCCTCTGCCTTACCACTTGGCCATGGCGCCGTAACGCCGCAACAAAAATAATTATAGCATAGTTTGTAATCAATTGCAATAGTTTTTTGGAAATAATTTTAAAAAATAATAAATTTTTTTTAAAATTATTAGTACAGGCAATTTAAGTGGGCTTTTGCATAAATTAACAAAGTAGGGGAGGGCTTAATATGGATTTTGATTTAGGGCAAATTTTATTAAAGATAATGATGGGTCATAAAAAGGCCGTGCGTAGCCTGGCCATAATTTTAGGTAATGCCTATCGCTTGGCAGATAAAGAACTATTAGCGGCAATTTTACGTGAAGAAAGGCGTCATTACTATTTGCTGGAGGGCATTTATGAAGAAGTTGCCGATCAGGCAGCCTGTAATCTAAATGCCTCGATTAGCCTGCCAAAAAGTTTTAACGAAATGCTTAAAACCCAAATTTGCGCTAAGCTAAATATTATCGAGGCCTATGAAGATATTTTAGGGCATTTAACTTGCGCCCGTCATCAAGAATTAGCACAAATTATTTTGGCCGATCAAAAAGAACATGCCCGAATTATGGCCGGTATCTATAATCGATTAGCCTAGCTTAACCTGCTCTAGGCTAGCCTAGCCTAAAATATCTCGGCTATATTTAAGGAATCATATCTTAATTCGGGACAAGCCCTTAATTGGCTTAAAGCCTGCTTTTCCAGGCGCGATACCTGCACCTGCGATATATTTAGCTTTTGAGCTATCTGCGCTTGCGTTTTATCTTCAAAATAGCGGCTTTGCAATATATAGGCTAATCTAGCCGGCAATTTGGCCAGCAAATCCTTAATTACGATGCTGTTTAAAAGCTGATCGGGATTATGCTTGGCCGCCAGTTTTTCGCCTAAGCCGGGGGCATCGGCTTGCTTATTTATGGGCTCTTCTAAGGATAGGGGCGCTTTTAGGGCATCGGCGGCCGCCAATACCTGCTCGGTTGATAGATTTAAACTTTCTGCCAGTTGCTTTAGCTGCGGTTGATATCCTAAAAGAGTGCTTAATTCGGCTTGCTTTTGCTTAATTAATAAGGCTCGCTCCCTTAGGGTGCGGCTAATCGATATAGGGTTATCATCACGTAAATAACGGCGGATTTCGCCCAAAATCAAAGGCACGGCATAAGTACTAAAGGCCACGTCAAAGCGTAAATCAAATTTGTCAATAGCCTTAAGTAGGCCAATTGCTCCTACTTGGAATAAATCGTCCATTTCGCGGCCGGCATAGCAAAAACGGCCGGTTATACTATGAATTAAACGCAAATTGGCCTCTAATAATCGCTCTTTGGCTGCTTGGTCGCCGGCTTGGGATAAAGCAATTAAATGCCTGGTAGCACATTTGCTCAATAGCTTTGCTTGTTGTGAATTGGCCATGGCATCATTTAAACCAAATTTTTGATCATCGTTACGGTTGTTCCGGCCTTTGGAGCCGAAATTACCTCGATATCATCCATAAATGACTGCATAAAAGCAAAACCTAAGCCCATTCTTTCTTCCCCGGTCGAAAAATTAGGCTGCATGGCCTGCTTAATATCGGCAATGCCAATGCCCTGATCTTGGACGATAATGGTAAATTTATGCTCGTCGCAGCTAAGCTTGATATCGATATAACAATCATTAGCCCCCTGATAACCATGGATAATGGCATTGGATACCGCCTCGGAAACTACCACTTTAATTTCGTCTAAATCGGCTACTGTCATATCCCTTTCGGCTATAAACGCTGCTGCTAAAAGCCGTGCTAATGCTACATTTTCGCTGCGGCTAAGTATTTTTAAATCCACTTGATTGCTCTTAATTGCAATTTGCTTAGTATTCATTGTTTTCCCCCTCAATAATCATTAGCCGGATAAGTATTTGTTGCCTTAGCCGGGAAAATATCGATTACCTTATTTAAGCCCGAAGCTATCAATAAGCGATATACCTGCTGGTTAACACCATAAATCATGATTTTACCGCCCACCGGGGCCAAACTGCGATAGCGCCCCAAAATTACGCCCAATCCCGAACTATCTATAAAATCGACAGCGCTGAAATCTAATAATAAATTGCGCATTTGATTTTCCTTTAAGGCTTCCAGCAGGCTTTCTTTAAAATGATCGCTTACCGCCATATCGATTTCGCCGATTAGTTTGGTATAAAGCCAATCCTGAGCGTCGATTTTTTTTACTTCAAAAATAATTTGCATATTTTTCCTCCGGCTTTATTTAAAAGTTGATATAGGTAATTTCTATTTGTAAAAATTGGTTTCCTGCTGCAAAAAAAGGCGAATAAAAAAGGATAAGCTGATTTTTTGCATTTTTTTGGAGCAAATTACCGCCATAACTTGAATTTGGCGAGGATATTAATCAAAAAATAAGCCAAAATAAATATGTAAGCCATAAATCGAAAGGAGGATTGTCATCTATAATTAAAATAAAAAAATCTTTAAACCTAGTTTTACTAATTAGCATAGTTTTTATGCTTACTTTTTGTATTGGTTATTATCAGGTATTAAGCTTAGCGCCTTATCAGCAGCTGATAAGCGGCCAAAGCCTAGATTATCAAAGCAAAAATTTAATTAGCCCTATTTTGCCGGCCATAAGCAGCGAAAAAGCCGTTAGCGGCACGGTAGTTGCGGCCGAAGCAGAACAGTTAAATCTAAATGCCGAGCTTAATGATACGCAAACCTATGATATTACTCTTAAAGCAGGCGGCGTTTTGCCAATCAAAAATATAACTATAGAAGAAATTCCCGGTACCGAAGTTGTAATTGGCGGCGATTCTTTGGGCATTTTATTGCAAACCAAGGGTGTTACGGTGGTAGGGCATTCGGCGGTAATCGATAGCGATGGCTATACCATTTATCCTGCTAAAGCGGCCGGCATCGAAATTGGCGATTTTGTAACCGATATTAATGGCCAGCCGATTAATAGCAATGCCCAAATCCAAGAATTAATCGACCAAATTGGCCGCGATGGCGATAGTTGCCAAATTATTTTATATCGCGAGGGTGTTGAGCAGCAAATTAGCAGCGAGCCTATTTATTGCAGCGATAGCAAAAGTTATCGAATTGGCCTTTATGTGCGCGATAATACGGCAGGCATTGGTACCTTAACTTTTTATGAACCAAAAAGTGGTATTTATGGTGCACTTGGTCATGCTGTGGAAAATTTAGAATACGGAGTAAATGATCAAGAAATTGGCTATATTGTGCGGGCGGCTATTCAGGGCATCAAAAATGGTGTAAAGGGCGACCCCGGCGAAAAAATGGGTGTTTTTATTGGCGGTAGCTGGCAGGGAAGCATTGTTAGCAATGGTAATTTTGGTATTTTTGGCCAATTAGATCAGCCTTTAGAGGACGATAAAATTCGACAAAGCCTAGAAGTGGCCGCTATTAATCAGGTTGAAGAAGGGGCGGCACAAATTTTAACGGTTATCGAAGGCGAGCAAATTGAATCCTTTGATATCGAAATTACCAAAACCATGCCCGAATATAAACAAAGCGGCAAAGGGATGATAATTGAAGTAATAGACCAAGACCTGCTAGATGCCACAGGCGGCATTATTCAGGGCATGAGCGGCAGCCCGATTATTCAAAATGGCAAATTAATCGGCGCAGTTAGCCATGTTTTTGTTAATGATCCCAGCCAAGGTTATGGCTGTTTTGCCGAGTGGATGTTGGAGGAAGCAGGGCTTTAACAATGTGTTACGCTAATATTCGACAATTAACCCCGAATTTTCGGGGTTAAAGTCGGAATAAAAAGGGCTTAAACTGGTGTTTTAAGGCAGGATTTGCCTAAAGAAAGTAGAAAAAGTTTAGCACAGGGATAAATTGTTTATGGGAGGATAGAAAAATTAATTAACTATTATTTTTTAAGTATTTTTTTAGAAAATTTAGCAATCTGAAAGGAAGTTTTGATAATGAATAGCCAAATAAAATTAGTTTTAGTTGATGATGATAAGTCTTTTTTGGAGGCTTTAAAAGAGTATTTTTCTAGTATCGAATACTATGCTATTTGTGGCACTGCTACTAATGGTTTAGAGGCTTTAGATTTAATCGAAAAGAGCAAGCCCGATGCGGTGATTTTGGATTTGGTAATGCCGCATTTAGATGGCTTGGGAGTAATAGAAAAACTGCGTGAGCTTAATTTGGAAAAAATGCCGCAAATTATATTTACAACTTCTTTTGGTCAAAACAATTTAATTCGCAAAGCGATGGAGATGGGCATTGATTATTACATAATGAAGCCTTTGGAGCTAAGCACCTTAGAAAAAAGGGTAAGGCAGCTGGTGCAAAATACGGATCTTAGCCAAAGCAATCATAGCAAGGCCGGCAATTTGGAAAGTGATGTTACGAGAATTATGCATCAAATGGGAGTACCGGCGCATGTTAAGGGTTATCAATATTTGCGTGATGCTATAGTGTTGGTAACAGAGGAGGTTAATTTAATTGGGGCGGTAACGAAGGAGCTTTATCCATTGATTGCGGATAAATATAATACTACTTCGTCGAGGGTAGAGCGGGCAATACGCCATGCTATTGAGCTGGCCTGGGATCGTGGTAATGTAGAGATGATGAATAAGTATTTTGGTTATACGATTAATATTGAAAGAGGCAAGCCAACCAATTCTGAATTTATAGCGATGGTAGCTGATAAAATGCGGATGGGCGAAAGATTTGCGTGATTTTAAAAAGCAATTAAAAAATCTGAAATAACCCAAAAAAAATTCTAAAAGTTTTTGCTTTTGCTTTTTTCAAAAAGCAAAGGTCTTAATCTTTTGAACTTAGTCTTTTGAACTTAATCTTTTATCTTTCAATTATTAAAAAAGGGTAATGTAAGCTAGATGGCAGCATAAAGTGTCTGTCAAAACGAATAATCGAATTGATAAAATTGAAAGATAGCTGCTATTTTTATTTGCTGAGCAAATAAAAATGAAGTGCTCTAAGGTAATTGAACTATCAAGTAAAGCTGATGCTAAAGAAAGCAAACCCAATTACATAGGAAAGCAAGCCCAATTACATAGGAAAGCAAACAAAATTACATAGGAAAGCAAACCCAATTGCTAAAGAAAAACAAAAACAGGGGGCTAGCGCAGATATTTTATGATTGCGCAAGCCCCTTTGTTATCAGCTTGATAATAGTAGCTTAATGCAAATTGTGCCGTAAAAACTCTTTAACGGTTAGGCCTTTAGCGATATATGCTTCGATTTCTGCAAAAAATAAAGGCAATTCTTCTACTTTGCCGCTAAAGCAAAATTGATCATGGCTTAAAAAAATTTTCATAATTAGCCCACCTTAAGCTTGTATTGGTTTAGCTTATGCAAATAAAACCTTGTTTATTCAAGCAGTAATTAATTATTGGCTTTAGGCATATATATCAATAGATAGTCGATTTTAGGGGGAGTTTTTATGATTTTTTTCACCATTACCAATGCCAAAAAAAAGCGTAACCTGTTGATTAAAGCGGTTTTGATTACCCTAATGCTTAGCTTTTTAATGCCCTATGTAAATTCTTTATTTGATGATAATGGGCTATCGGAGCAGGTGCTTATTAATGATGATAGCTATGGGATGGCGGTTGCGGGCGAGGATGCCGATTTGGATAGCTACCCCGGCGAGCCGGTAAGGGTAGATGGCCAATTATGGTTACCGCTAACTTATTGGCAGGATATAGCCGCAATTTTATCCTATTAATTTAGTGCTAAATAAACTTTGATGGCAATATTTTGGCATTTTGTGCTTGCTAAATGGGCTTTGCTTTTGCTATAATAATCATAGCCATTAGCTACTTGGATAAAAAACCGATTAGGAGAATTTACTTTGCAGAACGAAAATGATTATAGTTATAGCTTAGATCTTGATTTTGCCCATTTTGCGCCACAGGGTTATTTTACACCGGCCGGTTATCAATATTTAGCCAATATGGTATCGGGGCGGCATTTGCTAAATTATGGTTATAATTTTGAAAAGATGCTGCCGCTGGGCATATCTTGGGTGCTTTTATCTTTTACTATCGAGATAATTAATCCAATTAAAGATCGCGAGCAAAAATTGGTGGGTAAAACTTGGTATTCCGAGCATAAAGGGCTTACTTTTAGGCGCGAAATAAGCATTTGCAATCAAGATAATCTACCGATTATCAATTGTGCTACCTATTCTATTTTACTGGATTTAGCTAGCCGCAATATCTATAAAAGCCGTGAATTGCCCTTTGAATTAATGCCAATTAAGCCGCAACTTTTGCTTAATGCCAAGCCTGCCTATAAGCAAAAAATAGAGTTTGCCCCCGGCGAGCTTTATACGGTAAAGCGCAGCTATTTGGATATGATTGGCCATGTAAACAATAATCGTTACAGCGATTTTTGCTTAGATGCCTTAAGCGATGAGCAAGCCGATTTAAGCAATTTAAAGCGTTTTGAACTTTATTTTGGAGCCGAGCTTAAATATCAAGAACAGTTTAGGCTTAATACGGCCGAACAGGATGGCCAAATTATTGTTCAGGGCTATAATCATAGCCAAGATAAACCTTCTTTTTATGGTGTTTTTGGCTTTTAGCCGCAAATAGTTAGCGCTTTAATTCATCAAAATTGTCTAAAGTCATCAAAAATTGCTCATAGCTTGCAAATTCTAAGCCGCCAATAGTTAATTGCGCTAACCAATGAGGCGAAATTTGCTGAAAATCTAAATCTAAATATTCAATAAAGTTTTTTTGATAGCCAAGTGGCCCTCCATAAAGGGCCATTTTTTTATTTTCGATAATCAAATGCACCTTGGCGGCATCCGCCGGGCATAATTGGCTAATTTGATATTCAATATGGGCTTGTCCTTCTTGCCAAGTTAATTGTTTGCCTTGGGCTAAAAGAGCCTCGGTATTTAAATTTGCATAGCGCTTATCGCTAATTTGTTGGCTAATAGTATGATTACATTCGCTATATAAAATATGCTCGTAAACAAGGGTTTGATTTGTAATTAACGGTAGCGAATGGCCGGTAGCCAATTGATTTTGTGGTTCATTTATTTGCGGAAGCAGAAGATCAAGAATAATAAGGCTAATTAGGGCAAATAGGCAAAAAATACTAAATAAAATGGTTATTGCTAATTTGTTGTTTATCTTCATAAGCTATCCTTTTAGTTGTTATTATATTACTATTATGCAGGATTTAGCTTTAATGTATACTAAATTAAAATAATTGAAAAAATTTAAAAAAATAAAAGGGTTTAACGAATAATCTTCTAATATTATTTAGGTAGGTAAAATTTAGATTAAATATTACTACATGATTATAC
This sequence comes from uncultured Peptococcaceae bacterium, assembly GCA_964372025.1. Classification (GTDB taxonomy): domain Bacteria; phylum Bacillota; class Dehalobacteriia; order UBA4068; family UBA4068; genus CAYJBP01. The sequence continues at coordinate 35,388 of CAYJPF010000014.1, forward strand.
GGAAGAAAAGGAGAAAGTAAATGTCAACACAAAACACCGGCTTAAATAAGTTTATTGAGGAGGCCAAGGCTTTATTAAAGCCGCAAAATGTAGTCTGGATTGATGGTAGCGAGGAGCAATTAAGCGCTTTAAGGCAAGAAGCTATTCAAAGTGGCGAGCTTACCGCTTTAAATTCTGAGTTAATGCCGGATTGCTATTATCATCGCACTGCCGAAAATGATGTAGCTAGGGTAGAGGATAGAACCTATATCTGCACTAAAGAGCAAAAAAATGCCGGTGCCAATAACAATTGGATGGAGCCGGAAAAAGCCTATCAATTAACCCGCGAAATTATGCAAGGCGCTATGGAAGGCCGTACCATGTATATTATCCCCTTTTCGATGGGGGTAGTTGGTTCGCCTTTTGCCAAAATTGGTATCGAGGTTACTGATTCTATATATGTAGTATTAAATATGGCTATTATGACCAGAATTGGCCAAAATGTATTGGATGCTTTGGCTGATAGTGATGATTTTGTGCGTGGTTTGCATGCCAAATGTAATATTGATGCCGAAAATCGTTATATTATGCATTTCCCCGAGGATAATACTATTATTTCCTGCAATTCCGGTTATGGCGGCAATGTGTTATTGGGCAAAAAATGTTTTGCCTTACGTATTGCTTCGTATCAGGGCAAAATGGAAGGCTGGTTAGCCGAGCACATGCTAATTTTGGGTATCGAAAATCCCCAAGGCGAAGTTAAATATGTGGCCGGGGCATTTCCTTCGGCTTGTGGTAAAACCAATTTGGCAATGTTGATTCCGCCGGAAGTTTATCAGCAAAAGGGCTATAAAATTTGGACGGTTGGTGATGATATTGCTTGGATTAAGTTGGGCGAAGATGGTCGTCTTTATGCAATGAATCCGGAAGCCGGCTTTTTTGGCGTGGCACCGGGCACTAATGAGAGTTCTAATTATAATGCCTTGGCAACAACTCAAAAGGGCACTATTTTTACCAATGTTGCTTATTTGCCGGAAAGTGGCGATGTATGGTGGGAGAAATTAAGCAAAAATCCGCCTAGCGAGCCAATTATTGATTGGAAGGGTCGCCCTTGGACGGCAGATAGCAGTGAAAAGGCAGCGCATCCTAATTCGCGTTTTACAGCACCTGCTGCTAATTGCCCTTGCATATCGCCTGAATGGGAGAGTCCTCAGGGTGTGCCTTTGGATGCGATTATATTTGGCGGACGTCGTGCTAAAACTGCGCCTTTGGTATACGAGGCCTTTGATTGGGAGCATGGGGTATTTGTGGGATCGATTATGGCCTCGGAAACTACCGCTGCTGCTATTGGTCAAACCGGGGTAATTCGCCGCGATCCTATGGCTATGCTGCCGTTTTGCGGTTATAATATGGGCGATTATTTTGCTCATTGGTTGGATATGGGTAAAAAGACTGATAAATTGCCGAAGGTATTTAATGTAAACTGGTTTAGGCTTGATGATGAGGGTAATTTTGTTTGGCCGGGTTATGGTGATAATTTCCGGGTATTGGAGTGGATTTTGCGTCGATGTGATCAGGATGTTAATGCACGCGAGACGGAGATTGGGCATATACCATTTGCGCAGGACATTAATTTAGACGGATTAGATTATGAGATTAGTGAAGGTTGCAAGTTTGATTTAGAGGTATTGCAATCGATATTGAATGTAGAGAAGGATTATTGGTTGGAGGATATAGAGGGTATTCGTCAATTCTATGCAAAGATTGGCGAGAGCATCCCCGAGCAATTGCAAACTCATTTAACTGTACTTGAGCAAAAACTACAAAAGTAATAAAAAAAGAGGCTGTCGCAAATAGAAAATTTGTGACAGCCTCAAAAGTTTTTTTTGGTTCTTTTTTTTTGCAAAAAAAAGAACAGATCTTTTAATTTTTCTTTCTTTCAATATTATAATAGTGGGGTAATATAAGTAAGTAGAGAAAATTAGTTATTGGTAAAATTTAAATTAGAATTGACAAAGATTGAAAGAAAGCTGCTATTTTTATTTGCGTAGCAAATGAAAATGAAGTGCTCTACGATAATGAAACTATTAAGCGAGGCTTATGCTTAAGCACGAGCCCATAATCCGAACCCATTTTTATCCCAGTTTGCCGGCTT
>CAYJPF010000015.1:0-37188 GCA_964372025.1 uncultured Peptococcaceae bacterium
CGAGTTATGCGGCCTTAGCGGAAACGAGTCCACATTACAGCGCCGGGTCCGCTGATGCGCAACAGCGGTCGTTTTTGGTTACTTTTTGCGACCAAAAAGTAACACCCCCCTCTGCGACCAGAGGAAATAAACTAACAAACGTAGGCGAGGGCAAGAAAACCTTTCAACACACGAAGCACAACCAATATAAATATCCGCCGATAAATTGAAGAAACCCACAACCCAGCTAACAAAAAGCAACATCATAAAAGACAAACCTAACAACAAAGGAACACAACCCAAACCAATTATCCGCCGATAAACATAAGCAATCTATACCCAGCTAAAAACAAGCAACAAAAGACTAAAATCCCCAAGATCAAAACAAATCCAAAAAACCCACAACCGAACTGGGTTCGGATTATATAGGTTTGGCTAGCCAAACCTCATAATGAAGAGGCATCCTCGCTAAATAAATAATAAAGCGGATCAACCTCGTCCTGATTTAGATAAAGGGCAAAGAGGATTTCGCCACTTTCGCTAATACCTAAATTATCGCCGCTATTTAGGGCTTGGCCGCTAGCTAAATCGGTTTGGCTTATTCCTTGATAAAGGCTGCTAAAGCCCTCATTATGGCTAACTTCTATAGTATAGCCATTTTCGCCTTGGCTAATTGAGCTAATTTGGCCGGCGGCAACCGCTTTAATTTGCTGATTAGCCAAGCCTTGAATAATAATGGCCTGCTGCGTATTTTGACCATTTAAAGCAGCGGCAATATCCCTAATTACCACACCCGAGGCCGGCGCTACAAATTCAATATTACCTGGCGCAGCGGCAGCAGGCACCGATGCCGGCTGATTATTTGGCGGCTGAGCTTGCTCCGGATTAAGCTGATAGCCAAAATTTGTCCAAGAATTTTCAGTAGCCAGGCTTTGGCTAACCACATAACCCAGCCAATTTTCGCCATCATTTTCCTGCCCTAGCATGGTGATTATCGCAATTAGCAAAATAAGCGCCGCCATAGCCTGCGCCAAAATTATCCGCAAAGGCCGAATTGCCCGCCGATTTGGGCGGCGATCATGCCAATTATAATCATTGATACTGGCCATATAATCAACTCCTCAAGCAATATATACTGTAATATATGCTTGGATTAGCTTGATTATGTTGTTATTTGCAAGCCTAAATCCAAAAATACCAAATAGGCTTCGGCAACTTCTTGCTTAAATATATCACTTAAAGCCAAGCTATAATAATAAATTTGATTTTGATAATCGGCCTGTAATTGGCTAATGCTTTTGCCAAATCCGCCGCTTTTATAATCAATTACAATTAGCTTACCGTTTTCTTCAAATAGTAAATCAACAATGCCCTGCAAAACCAAGATATCATCATCAGCCGCTGCCGTAATTAAACTATTGGCCGGCAAAGCATAAGTAAATTTTTGCTCGCGCCAAATTTTAGAGCTATTTAGCAGGCGCTTAGCCAAAGGGCTTTGCAAAAAGGCTTCTATTTTTTTAAGATCGATTTGCCTTAAAGCCTGCTCTGTTAATAAATTATTGGCCAGCAAAAGCTCTATTTGCTGCTTTAGTGTTTGGTTTTGAGCCAAAGCCTGCAAATCGATTTGCTGCATAATTTGATGATAAATATTACCCCGCTCTAAGCTTGAACCCTGATTTTTTGCCCCGGGATTTGGCCAAAAAGCGGCCTCGCTTAAAATTTCGCCGGCCGGCAAATGCTTAAGCCGATTTAATTCGGTAACCGACCATTTAGCAGGATATTCGGCAATATCTTGATAAGGATATTTATAGCCCAAAACTTGCTCAATTTGCTGATTAATAGGCCTTGCTGCCAATTTTTGCGCCAAGTTTTGGCGGCTAAATTGATTGCTCGCTAAAACCAGATCATCAGCCTTGGCCGCTTGCACAATGCGACATTGCCAAAGTAAGTCGTCTTCCCTGCTAAAGCTAGGCATCTTTAAATTAGCCGCCTGATAAAAAGGCCGGGCAGCAGGGCTAATTAATAAAGCTTCGATTAGCCAATTCAGCGGCGAAGTTTCTCGCCCCAAACTATAGGCATTTAAACATTCAGCTTGGCTATCAATAGCATTATAGCAGGCAGTTATCTTATCCGGCACATCTTTTAAAGCAGCACAAATTATTAGCTTTTCTTTAGCACGGGTTAAAGCTACATATAAAATACGCATTTCCTCGGCCAAATTTTCCTTACGCAAAGCCAGACGCAGAGCATCATGGGCTAAGCTGGGGAATTTGATTCTTTTATCCCGATCGATAATTTTAGGCGCGAGCCCCAAATCCTTATGCCATAAAATATCCCGATATTCATCACGGCGCGAAAATTTAGCAGCCAAATTGGCCACAAAAACAATCGGAAATTCCAAGCCCTTGCTTTGGTGTATGCTCATAATCTGCACCGCATTACGGCCATTTGCCGCCCCGCTTAAGCGGCGGCTATTTTGGTTTTTATTTTGCTCGATAAAAGTTAAAAAGCGGAATAAGCCCTGATAATTACCTTCTTCATAATCTAAAGCCAAATGATAAAAAGCCTCTAAATTTTCCTGCCTTTGGCTGCTTAAAGGTAAGGCAAGTACTAATTGATATAAGCCGCCTTGCTCATAAATATAGGCTAAAAAGTCGGAAATTCGCTGCGATTTTAATTGCTGCCGCCATTTTTTAATTCTGTCCACAAAAGTTATACATTTAGCTACAAGTTCTTGCGCCAAATCGGCAGGCGGCTCATTAGTTACTAAATCTTCCAGCAATAACCATAAGGGCAGCTCGCGATTAAGCAGGCGCAAAGCAGCAATTTGATCCATACTAAAATTACCCCAAAGCGAACGCATAATTGCAGCTAAATCGATATCACGCAAGGGATTATCCAAGATTGCCAATAAGGCCATCACTAATTTAATTTCGCTAGACTGCAAAAAATCATCATGTTTAGCTGCTATTACCGGTATATTTTGCTTTTGCAATTCTTCTATATAAATAGCCTCTTTATGCTGAGGAGAGCGCAGCAAAATCACTATATCCTGATACTGATACTGCCCTGCCGCCATTAATTGATTAATTCTTTGGCCAATAAAACGCGCCTCGGCACTTAAATGATGCTCGGCCTGATCATTGCTTGCCTCCTGCCCATCATCATCAGTTGCCGGTTCTGGCTGGGCTTCTTCCTTTTCGATTAGCCATAATTCGGCAGGCTCGCCGCCATCATCACGGCCGGCTTGCAGCCTGGCCTTAAAATCATAATCAATTTCGGCAATATCTTTGCTCATTAGCCGCTCAAAAATAAAATTAACGGCCTCGATAATTGTTTGATTACTGCGATAATTATAATTAAGCTCAATAGCCTTGCCGCCCAGGTTAAGGCCATAATCTTGATACTTTTGCAAAAATAAGCGCGGCTCGGCCAGCCTAAAGCGATAAATGCTTTGCTTAACATCGCCCACCGCAAATAAATTATGGCCATTTTGCAATAAGCTTAAAATAGTTTCCTGAATAAGGTTGATATCCTGGTATTCGTCGATTAAAACCTCGGCAAAATTTTGGCTTAATTCGGCCGCTATACCATTATTGGTATCGGCCAATAAAGCCAAACATAAATGCTCCATATCGCTAAAATCAATTAAATTCCGCTTACGCTTTTGCTCGCTTAAGGCCTGCTGATAGCCATCAACTAATAATTGCAGCCTTTGCAATAAGGGGTTAATCGCCGCCATATCATCAAGCAAAAGCTGATAATCACGCTGGCAATACTGCTTAATTAATTCCTGCCAAGGCTTTATCGCCGCCTGACGCAACTCTTTAAATGTAGCTTTAGCTAGCTCATCACCATCTTTAGCTGCGCTCATTCTGCCAAATTGCTGATTAGCCAAAGAAGCCAAAATTTGGCTTAAGCTCTGTTGCTGCGGCTTAAGCTGCTGCCAATCGGCCAATTCGGCCTCCAGGGTTTTTAGCCATTTAAGGGGGATATCATTATTTTCGCCAAAGGCATGGGCTTTTTGTAAATTTGTACCGATTAAAGCCAAATCCTCGCCAATCATTTGCGCCAAAAAGGGGCTCCAGCAAAAATCATCAATAGTTTTGGCATTGCCAAAATCAGCCACTGATTTTTTAAGCCAATCACTAGGGTTAGCTTGGCTTAAGCTAAACTGATGCAAATCTGTAATCAACCGCAACAGCTCCCGATCATCACGGTTACCACCATATAAATCGGCCAAAGCGGCTAAATCATCACCGCCTAATTCATATTGCTGCTCCATAAAATCGGCCAACACATCCTCGCCCAAAATCTGCCGCTCGGTTTGGGTAGCAATTCTAAAACCGGCATCAATCGGCAAGGCATAAAAATATTTGCGAATAGTATTTAGGCAAAAAGAGTGAATCGTGGTAATCGAAGCCTGGGGCAAAAGCGCCAATTGCTTGCGCAAATGTTGATTGCCGGGATCAGTGTTTAAGGCCAGGTTAAGACGTATTTCTAAACGCTGACGCATTTGGGCAGCCGCGGCATTGGTAAAAGTAAGCACCAATAAACGGTCGATATCGATGGGATTTGCGCCGCTGATATGCTCAAAAATACGCTCGATTAAAACGGTAGTCTTGCCGCTACCGGCCGCAGCGGAAACTAAAATATTTTGACCGCTTAAGTAAATCGCCTGCTCTTGCTGGGGATTAAAATTATATTTCATCGCTGCCCTCCAAAATTTGCCATAATTTATCTTTAGCAATACTTGGCCTTGGCTCGCGCTCGGCTAATTCGCCATCAAAAGCGCAAAGCGCAGCATAATCGCAATAGGGGCAAGGCTCGAATTTAGCACTTTGATAAGGTTTTATATCCATAAGGCCACTTAAAATAGCCTCTGCGCTTTGGCGCAAGGTGGTTAGCAAATGATTTTTAAGCAAATCCAGTTGTTCGGCCGTTAGCCCCGGCGAATTTTTATAGATACCGCTTTTGGCCGAAAACTGCACCGGAATAATCGCGCTGGAGCCATTAACCTGGTTATCGGCCAAAATAATAGCCTCGGGATTATGAATGGTTAAGCCCTTTAGGCGCAGGCCGGGCGGGTTAATAGCTGCTGCAGCCGGCGGCCTTTCCATGCTTAAAAGCTGATCTTGCACCGTCATATAATAAAGGCCGGCCGCCTCTAGGCTATCCTTGCAAAAATAGGCGCTATTGGTTAAAACCACCTGCATATAAAGCAGCAATTGCATTTTTAGGCCATAAAAAATCTCCTCGGGCTTTAATTGATTATCGCCACTTTTATAATCGATAACCCGCATATAAGCCCCATTTGCCCCCTGGGCAATATCTATGCGATCGATACGGCCACTAAGCTGCAAAAAACGCTGATCGGCCAATTCGATGCTTAAAGGCGGCAGGCCTTGCTCCTCATTAAAACCAAATGGCAATTCCCAAGCTACCTGCACAAATTGACCGCTTTGCATTTGCTTGCTGATCAATAAAAGGGTGCTGATTAGGGTTTGCTTAATCCGCAATGCCAAATATTGATAATGGGCAGATGATAAAAGAATACCGTCTAAAAACTCAGGCATAAATTGCTCAAAAATATCCTCAATTAGTTGTTTGGCAAAGCTAGGGTTTAGATCCGGCCAATCAAAGTCGCCGGCGGCAATTTTACGGCCAATTTCCGATAAAACATGATGAAAAACTTCGCCCCTGGCAGCCGGGCTAACCTCGTAAATATCGCGCTTGGCCAATTTTAGGCCATAGGCTGCTAAATAGGCAAAAGGGCAAGCCTTAAAACGCTCTAAGCGAGAAACCGAGCTTTTTAAGGTATGGGGATAAAGCTTATCTAAATTATAGGGCGCTAAATTGCCCTGCAAAGGCTTAAAATAAAGGCCATCATTAATAGTAGATAATGCCTGCTGCCAGGCATCTTGCTGATTATACCAGGCCAAAACATCCAGCCAAAAATCGCTAATTTGGCCAGTTTCGCGGTAGGCGGCCAACTTTTGCGCCAAAAGCCCCAAACTATGATAGCCACCCCGCAAACAAGCAGCATCTTCGCTAAGATTAGCATTTTTAATCATCAGATTAGGAAACATCTGCTGCAAAGCTGCAATAAGCGGCGAAGGTAAAAGTGCAGCTCCTTGGCTATCATTTTGGCTATAAAGCAAAAACATATATTGCTCGGCACGGCTTAAGGCTATATAGGCCAAATAATTTTCGGCCATTTGCTGCAAATTAGTAGCCGGTGCCAAAACTAAACCGGCCGCCGCCAATTCCTGGCGCTCGAAATCGCTAAGCAAGGATTGCGGCATTATTTTTTGTGGCAAAACATCGGCATTTAAGCCAATTACAATTGCGGCCTTAATCTCCGGACTTCTGCTACGATCTAAAGAGGCAATTAAAACTTGATCCAAACCGGGCGGAATAAGGGCTAAAGTCATTGATTGGCAAAGCTGATCGATAATTTCGCTAATTTCGGCAGCCGTAAAATAGCTATCCACAAATAAAATTTGCGCCTCTTGCAAATATTCCATCAGCTTATCCAAAACCTGTCGATGGCTAAAAGCCTGCTCGGCATCGCTATCAACTAAGGCTTGCTCTTGATGGGCATTAAGTTTTTGGCTAATAAAATCCTCTTGGCAAAAATCGAGCAAAGCTTGCAATAAATCATAAGCGCCAACTTGCTTTTCGCAAGCATTAGGTGCTGCCTGCAAAAAACGCTTAATCGGGGTTATGCCAAGCTGCCTTAGCAAATTAATTTCGGCCAAAACAGCCTGCTTAGCTTCGGGGCTGCTAAAACTGCGCAAATAATGCCAATCCTCATCATTTAGCCACTGCCAAGCCTTAATGCCATGGCCTAAACAATAATTTTCCAGCTTATCTACCTGCGCCTCGCTTAAAGTGCTTAGCCCGGTTTTAAAATAACGGAATATGGCCTGATAATGCGGCTTATTTTGCCAAATTTCCAGCAAAGAACGCATTAATTCCACCAGCGGATGAAAAAATAATTTTTTAGGGCTATCAATAAAATAAGGAATATCGCTAAAAATGCCCTCCAAAAGTTGCTGATAAGGGCTGATATCACGGCTAATTAGGCAAATATCACGATAACGCAAACCCTGCTCGCGCACCAGGTTTTGAATAATTAAAGCCGCCCTAATTAATTCATTACGGGGATTTTCTGCGCAAATAATCTGCAGGTTTTGGGGCGGATTAGGCCAAGAATTTTTTTGTTTATAATTATACAGGTTTTGTTCAATAAAAGCCAATTCGGGGCTATGTTTAAAGCGGCCATTTTGGCCATCACAAATAATAGGTGGCTCGATATGCGCTTTTAATTTATGGCCAAGCGCTGTTAAACGGCTATACAAATGCCAATTTTGATAGAATAAATCATGCTCATTAAGCGGCTGATCGGCCTCGGCCGGGTCGAGTAAAAGGCAAATTTCCAGACGGGCCGCTTTTTGGATTAAGGCTTCGATAACCTTGATTTCCTGATTATTAAAATAGCTAAAACCATCGATAAAAACCGTAGCATCAGCCAAAAAATCTTCTTCTAATATTTTTTTGGCCAATAGATTAAGGCCATCAGGGAAATTATCATAATTACCCAAAATAGCCTCGCAATAATTGCTATATAGCAAATCGATATCGGCCAATTTATCGCTTTGATTAGTGGCCGGCATTTGGCTTAAATAGCTGTTTAGCAGCTCGGGCTCTAAAGCATGATTTAGCATTTCTTCGGCTAATTTTACCATAGCCGCCGCAAAACCACGCCCCAAATGCGAACGATTAAACAACTTTAATTGCCCTTTATGCTTTTGAATTAAATTAGCCATCAGCATTTCTTTACCGGCGGTACTTAAAGCCGGCAGCCGATTTTGGCCGGCAGCCTGCCAAATAAGGCGCCTAAAGCTTAATACCTCAGCACGACTAAAACCCCTGCTATATTTGGTAGCCAACAGCCTTTCATGGGTAAAAGTGGCCTGTTCCGGCAATAAAAATAGCAAGGGGCGATTGGTTATTTTATCAAGGGCAGCAATTTGTTTAAGGCAATAATCGGTTTTGCCGCTGCCCGCTCTGCCCAAAATAAAGCGCATAAAACCTCCTAAATTTTGATAAATTGGGGCTTGCGTTTTTCAAAATAGCAAACATAATCAAAACCGGCCTCTTTTAAATGCTGATAGCCTTCTTTAATCCCACCACAAGCCGACTTGATCGTATGACAATCCGAGCCACAAGTAATAATATGGCCGCCAAGCTGGCGATATCTTTTAAGGATATCCGGATGCGGATGGCAAGCATTAAAAGCATAACGCAGGCCACCGGTATTAATCTCGATGCCTTGGCCGCGCTCGATTAATAATTTAAGAATATCGTCGATAAGCAGGGCATAATCGGCATAGGGAAAGCCAAAATCAACCAAAGAGCTATCCCTGCGCAATAAATCGATATGCGCCAAAACATCAAAATAATCCTCGGATTTAAGCACCCGGTACTGTTTATCCCAATATTCTTGATAAGCCTGAGCAGGCGTTTTATCTAAACTAAAAGATCCATTACAAATAGAAATTCCCTCGGCCTGATGCCAAGCGCCCAGCAAAAAATCCCATTTAGGATCGGCCGCAATGCTACGCAATTCATCACTGCGATTTGGGTTAAGATCGATTTCGATGCCCTGGCCTATATATAAAGTTGGGAAAAAAAGCCTGGCTGAGGCAATTTCCTGATCATAGCCCTCGGCCGGGTAACAATCCCCTACTCCGGGCAATTCCAGCTCTACATGCTCGGTAAAAATCAGACCATCTACCCCTTGGAGCAGGGCTTGCTGGCAACTTTCCTGAATAGAAACCGAAGCATCGAAGGAATTTTTACTATGGGTATGGCTATCAAAATATTTAGTCATCGCTTTCCCTCCTTAAATCGTCGCCACAAATATTAATTTCCCCGGCGAGGGCAATGCCTAAGCCATACTGGGCGGCTAGCTGCATATATTCAATATCATCGGTAATTAAGCCGCTTAAACTGGCCATGGTAATATCAATAGCCAAACCATCCTGCGCAGCCAAAATCAGCGCTTGATTCTGAAAACCCTGGCTACCGATAATGCTATCAACAATATGCAAATCGGGCTGAATTATGGTATATAAATCAACAATTTTGCGCTGAAAGGCCGGGTCTTCTAAATCCAAATCAGCAGCAACCGCCAAATTATAAAAAGCCGAACCAAATAATAATTGATTTTTATGTCGATATTTAGCAACATTTATCAAACAATCGGCCATCAATAGGGTTTGGGGCAGGCTAAGCTGATTTACAGCCAGATTATGGCTGCAATTACGGCTTAGGCGAGTATCATGATCAAGATTATAAAAAGCCTCGGCCGGGATATTTAGCTCAGTTAAGCCACTTTTACGAAGACAATCATCGGCCGCAAAATTGGGTGCGCAATTAAAGGCGATTAAAGGCTTATCTACGCCTTGCATTTGCAAATATTTGTATAAACAATAAATAAGCTTAGGATGAGGATTTAAGCCTTTATCTGGGCTTAAAGGCCAGATTTGGCCAATATAAATTATATATTTTTCGGCATTATGATTAGGGCTAAGCGAACTTAAAGGCGCTAATAATTTGCCTAAATCTTCTATATTAATAAAGCCATCTTTAGCTTTAGCTAAATGCAGCGAACAGGTTGCCATTTTTTGCTCCTTTTATTTAAGATTTGAATGAAGCGATATAATTATCACCTTGTGATTATTATATCATAAATTAACTATTTATCAAGTTTAATAGCCCCAAAATACAGGAAATTTTATATTTTTGCCGAAAATATATACATTAACGGACACTTTAAATTAAATTTAAAAAAATATAAAAAAAAAGCTTGCTTTTCGGCAAACTTGTGTTATAATAAGTTTATCGATAATAATTATCAATAAGGAGGATTTACTAATGAAAAAATTTACTTGTATTGTATGTGGTTATGTGCATGAGGGCGAGGCTGCGCCGGCTCAATGTCCATTATGTAAGGCAGGTGCCGATAAGTTTAATGAGATGGCCGCTGATGTAAGCGGTGCACCTTTTGCCGATGAACATAAGATTGGTGTTGCGCAAGGTGTTGACGAGAAGGTAGTTGAGATGTTGCGTGCTAATTTTGATGGCGAGTGCATGGAAGTTGGCATGTATTTGGCAATGAGCAGGCAAGCCGACCGTGAAGGTTACTCGGAAGTTGCCGAAGCCTTTAAGCGTTATGCATTTGAAGAGGCCGAGCATGCAGCTAAGTTTGCCGAGTTATTGGGCGAAGTTGTATGGGCTGATACCGCCAAAAACGTGGCTGCCAGAGCCGAAGCTGAGCATGGCGCATGTGCCGGCAAAAAAGAGTTAGCTACCTTGGCTAAGCAATTAAACTATGATGCAATCCATGATACAGTGCATGAGATGTGCAAAGACGAAGCCCGCCATGGTGCAGGTTTCCGCGGTTTATACAAGCGTTATTTTGCAAAATAAATCAAAAAGGGGCTGTCGCTAAAAACTAGCGACAGCCCCTAAAAATTTTCTAAAAGTTTTTGCTTTTGCTTTTTACAAAAAGCAAAGGTCTTAATCTTTTGAACTTGATCTTTTTCTTTCAATTATAAGCACTAGAGTAATGCAGGCAAGATAGGAATATTAGGCAGCTATAAAAACGTATAATCGAATTGATAAAATTGAAAGAAAGCTGCTATTTTTATTTGCCCAAGCAAATAAAAATGAAGTGCTCTACACAAAGCAAACAATTAGTAAAATTGAAGCTTAAGCAAGCAAACCTAAACATCAAAGCAAACAATTAGCAAAATTGAAGCTTAAGCAAGCAAACCTAAACATCAAAGCAAACAATTAGCAAAATTGAAGCTTAATCAAGCAAACCTAAAAGCAAATAACTAATAAAGCAGAAAAAAACAAAGAGGCTGTAGCAAATAAAATTGCAACAGCCTCTAAAATTTTTATCAACCCATATCCACAAATTGCTGGTCAACTTCGGGCAAAGTAGCTAAGCTAGCAGCTAAATCGGCATCCGGAAAAGGAGTATCAACTAATTTACCGGCCAAATAATTCTCATAAGCTACCATATCAAAGTAGCCATGACCGGATAAGCAGAATAAAATGGTCTTTTCCTTACCTTCTTCTTTGGCCAAAAGGGCCTCATCAATGGCCGCTTTAATGGCATGAGTACTTTCCGGCGCCGGCATAATCATCGAAGATTTAGCAAATAATAATGCTGCATCGAAGCATTCGGTTTGATTATAGGCACGAGCCTCCATATAGCCATCATGTAATAGCTTAGATACCAAAGGCGCGCAGCCATGATAGCGTAAACCACCTGCATGAATACCGGATGGAATAAAGCCGCTACCCAAAGTATGCATTTTCATCATCGGGGTTAAATTGCCGGTATCACCAAAATCATAAGCATATTTGCCCTTGGTCATGGTGGGGCAGGCTTTAGGCTCTACACCAATAATTTTTATATCTTTGCCGGCAAACTTATCGGCCATAAAGGGGAAGGCAATGCCGCCAAAATTGCTGCCGCCGCCCACGCAACCGATAACCACATCGGGATAAGCATCGGCCTTAGCCAATTGCAATTTGGCCTCCTCGCCGATAATAGTTTGATGCAAAAGCACATGATTTAATACACTGCCCAAGCAATAACGGGTATCATCCCGCAAAACGGCTTCTTCCACAGCCTCGCTGATGGCAATACCTAAAGAACCACTGCAATTAGGGTCTTTAGCTAAAATTGCTCGGCCGGCATTGGTTAAAGGCGATGGGCTGGCCACTATTTTGCCGCCATAACTCTCCACAAAAATGCGGCGATAGGGTTTGGAATTATAGCTTACATTTACCATATAAACCATGCATTCCATATCAAATTTATTGCAGGCCACCGATAAAGCGCAGCCCCACTGGCCGGCACCGGTTTCGGTGGTGATTTTTTTGATGCCTTCGAGCTTATTATAGTATACCTGCGGCAAAGCTGTATTTAGCTTATGGCTGCCGGTGGGGCTATCGCCCTCGTATTTAAAGTAAATTTTAGCCGGCGTATCGAGCAGCTTTTCCAAATTACGGGCGCGGCATAAGGGGGTTGCCCTCCACTCGCGGTATAAAGCCTGCACTTCTTCGGGAATTTCGATATAACGCTCGGTGCTCATCTCTTGCTTTAGCAATTCGGACGCAAAAAGAGCCGTCATGTCCTCAGGCTTGACCGGCTGCATTGTTGCAGGATTGAGCATAGGCGCCATTTTATTGGGCATATCTCCCTGCACATTATACCATTTTGTGGGATTTTCCTTTTGATCCAAATAAATACGATTTGTTAATTCTTTTGTCATTTTACTCGCCTCTTTCTTGCTCGAAAATATCTTTGTTTTCGAGCCTAGTCTATTTGCTTATGGCCTCAACCATATGCCTGATAATAGTATAGCCCTGTTTTTTGGATTTGTCAAGGCTTTTTATTATTTAATTTATATTTTTTACAGTTTGTAATTAATTGCCGGTTTTTGCCGCAAAAAAAGGGGCTTTGAGTTTTAATCATTGCCCCTTTTTAACTTAAACTTAAAATCTTGCTCTTTTTTTGCAAAAAAGAACCAAAAAAACTTTTAATTATGCTGTTTCTATGGCACTGTCTTCTTGCAAACCTAAATACTGAATTGCTTCTTCTACCATTTTATATTTCATGATTTTACCGGCTGCATTCATCGGAAAATCATTAACAAAGCGTACATAACGTGGGGTTTTTTGTTTAGCCATATGATCTTTTACATATTCTTTCATCTCGGCTTCGGTGGCCTCTACCCCATCTTTTAAGATAATGCAGGCCAAAATTTCCTCGCCATATTGCTTATCGGGTACCCCTACCACCTGCACATCACGTACCTTTTGATTGGTATAAAGAAAATCCTCAATCTCCTTAGGATAAATATTTTCGCCTCCCCGGATAATCATATCCCTAATTCTGCCGGTAATCCGATAATTACCATCAGGCCTGCGTCTTGCCATATCCCCTGTATGAAGCCATCCATCGGCATCAATAGCATTGGATGTAGCAACCGGCATCTTATAATAACCACGCATAATATTATAGCCTCTGGCCACAAATTCGCCATCGGTATCATCAGGCAAATCCTCGCCTGTTTCCGGATCTACAATTTTACATTCAATACCCGGTAAGGGGCGGCCTACTGTGCCTACTTTTACTTCGATATCATCATCAGAACTGCTTTGGGTGCAGCCCGGCGAAGATTCTGTTTGACCGAAAACAATGGTTATTTCGTCCATATGCATTTTATCGATAACATCTTGCATCACCTTAATCGGGCAAGGGCTGCCGGCCATAATGCCGGTGCGCAAATTGCTAAAATCGGTATCGGCAAATTCGGGATGTTCGAGCATGGCAATAAACATGGTTGGTACGCCATTGATGGCCGTAATCTTGGTTTTTTTGATGGCATCTAAGGCCAGCTTAGGCGAATAAGCAGGGATTGGCACCATGGTAGAGCCATGGGTTACCGAGGATGTCATCGAGAGCACCATGCCAAAGCAATGGAACATCGGTACATGGATTAAATAGCTATCGGCCGTGGATAAATCCATGCGATCGCCAATAGTTTTGCCATTATTTACCACATTATAATGGGTAAGCATTACCCCTTTAGGGAAGCCGGTTGTGCCGGATGTATATTGCATATTGCAAACATCATGGCGGCTAATCATAGCCATACGCTGGTAAACAAGCTCGATTGGCGTTTTTTGAGCATAGCTTAAAGCCTGGTTCCAGGTTAAGCAGCCCGGTTGGCTGGATTCGATGGTGATAATATTGCGCAAAAAGGGCAAACGGTTGCTATGCAAAGGCTGGCCGGGCTGATGACTAGCTAATTCCGGGCAAATTTGCTTAATAATGCCCACATAATCGGAATCCTTAAAGCCATCTACCATTACTAAGGTATGGGTATCGCTTTGACGCAGCAAATATTCGGTTTCATGGATTTTATAGGCGGTGTTTACCGTTACCAAAACCGCACCAATTTTAGTGGTGGCCCAAAAGGTAATAAACCAAGCCGGCACATTAGTAGCCCAAATTGCTACTTTATCGCCTTTTTTTACACCTAAGCTGATTAGGCTGCGTGCAAATTGATCTACATCATCCCTAAACTCGCTATAGCTGCGGGTATAATCCAAAGTTGTATAATTAAAGGCGCATTGATCGGGGAATTCTTCCACCACCCGATCCAATAATTGGGGGAAGGTTAAATCAATAAGGGTATCTTTTTCCCAAATATATTGGCCATCGCCGCGATTGCTGGTAAATAAATCATTACGCACATTAGCCTGGCCGATATATTGGCTCATATAATGCCTAAACTGGGGGATAACAATGCCGCCATCCTCTAAATTATCGCTCCAGCGCTTTAGCCATTCCAAGGAAATATAATTTTCATAATTAATCGATTCTAAGCTTAAAATCATCTCGTTAATGGGCAAATCGCCTTCGCCCATCATCTTGTAAACTAGCTGGCCATTTTCCATAGCCGAATCTTTAATCTGCACATGCTTAATATAAGCACCCAAATTTTGTACGGTTTGCTCGGGGCTTTCATTCATCACTCGATAAGGATGTTGCATATCCCAAAGAGCAGCTATAGCATCATCTGCTATTTGTTCCAGCACCTTGCGCAAACGAGAGGTATCGGCATAAACGCCATTAGTTTCGATCAGCAAAGTAATATTATGAGCTGCGGCAATCGGTGCTAATTCTTTTAATTGACTGATGATTAGCTGATCATCAACATCGCCATCAGGCAGGCCTTTATTATCGCCTAAAACCCGCACAAAAGGGGTATTCATTTTAGCGGCCAATTCGATATAAGCCGAAATTTCCTTAAAATTTTGCTCTTTACGATCGGCAAATTTAAGGCAGCAATCGGATGAAAAAATCGGGATACTTAAATGCAAAGCTCTAAGGGTTTGCAAGGTAGCAGCGATATTTTCGTCGGTAAAGGGCTGGGAACGCACCACATTGATATCATCACCCAGACCGCGGATTTCGATACCATCGAAGGCCAAATCGCCGGCCATAGAGTAAATTTCGCGCCAACTAAAAGTTGGGCAAGCTAATGTGGAAAATGCAATTTTCATGATAATTCCTCCTAAAAATTAAGATTTTGAGGCGAAAAAAAAATCGCCTCTTGAAATTAAAGTCAAGAGACGAAGATAAACTCTCCGCGGTACCACTCTTATTGGGATAAATCCCCACTCGAAGCAGCCAAAACTTGGCTACAGCCCCGATAACGGCGGGCAAACCGTTCGCACCTACTAATAAAAAATGTTCAGCTGACTGCTCAGGGGCCAGCGTAAAACTTATCCACGTACTGCCTCGCAGCTAACGGCAGCTCTCTGAAACGCGGCATTAAGCCTACTCTCCCCATCAATGCATTTGTATTTATAAAATATACCCTAAAAATAAAAATTTGTCAAGCAAAATTTTAAAAGTTTAATCAATTTTTTCAAAAATTGCGGAGTTTTAGGGTAATTTGACAACTAAAGCCAACTAAAGGTATAATAAACCAAAGGAGTGATCGAAATGACAATCATAACTTTAGCACAAGTGCAATCGGCAGCCGATTGGCAAGATAATCTAAATAAAGCCGCAACCATGATTAAAGAAGCCAAATCCAAATATCAAGCCCAAATGGTGGTATTTCCCGAATATTTTATGAGCAGCGAAGGGCTAAATCCCATCATAGATCTAAGCCAAAACCATGCCGCCCAAAGCCAAGATGGCCCCTTTGTGCAAGCAATGGCCGCTTTAGCTAAAAAACATCAAACCTGGTTAATTTTTGGTATTAATGAGGCTATCGAAAATTGCAACAATAAGTATACATATAATACCATCATTATCCTTGATGATCAAGGCAAATTTAAGGCCGGTTATCGTAAAACCCATTTATTTGATGCCTTTAATCATCAAGAATCGGCCTATAAAAAAGCAGGCGACCAATTATTTAAGCCAATTAATACCCCATTTGGCAAATTAGGGCTTTTTGTTTGCTATGAATTACGCTTTCCGGAAATTGCCCGCAGCCAATTACTGGCCGGAGCCGAAATTATGATTGTGCCATCGGCCTGGTATCAAGGCAATTTAAAAAGCGACCATTTTAGCACCCTGGCTAAAGCCCGGGCTATAGAAAACTCGGCCTATATCCTAGCCTGCAATCAAGTAGGCGAAAGCTTTATCGGCCAAAGCCTGGCCATCGACCCAATGGGCATCATCATAGCCGCCGGCAGCGAGCAAGAAGGCCTTATCCCCTGCCCAATCAATCTAAACCGAATAAACGAAACCAGAAAAAAACTCCCCAATCAAAGACGCCCCGATTTATATAATCTCTAAAAGTTTACTCAATTTTTTCAAAAATTGCGGGGTTTTAGGGGCAGCGCCTCTAAGCTACGCTCTAAAATTCCCTGCATATGGGCAATAATCAATCCATAATTAGTAATCGGCACATTTTGTGCTTCGGCTAAGCGCAGCCGATACTGCATCACCCTAGGCGGCAGCATGCAAGCGCCACAATGCACAATCAGCTGATACTTAGTTAAATCATCAGGAAAACCGCCACCGCTACTAAAATCAAAATCCAAATCAAGCCCCGTAAACTGCTTAATCCAACGGGGCAATTTAACGGTACCGATATCCTCACATTGACGATGATGGCTGCAGCCCTCGGCAATCAAAATTTTTGCGCCGCTTTTAAGCTTAGTAAGCGCCTCGATACCGGCAATTGAAGGATTAAGCACGCCCTTATGCCGGGCAAATAAAATCGAAAACGAAGTTAAAGGCTGCTTGGCATCAATTTTTTTAACCACCTCGCCAAAAACTTGGCTATCGGTAATAATTAAGCGTGGCAGCTCTTTAAGGGCAGATAAAGTATCCTCTAGCTCGCTTACTTGGCAAATTGTGGCCATAGCGCCGCTATCCAAAATATCCCTAATCACCTGTTGCTGCGGCAAAATAAGCCGCCCTTTGGGGGCTGCGCTATCCACCGGGATAACCAAAAGCAGCATATCTTTAGGCTTAATAATATCGCTAACTAAAGGAAATTCGCTAATAATCGCCGGCTTAAGCTCGGCGATTTTTTGGCGCAAAGCATCAATATTTTCGCCGGTTAAGGCGCTGGCATAAAAGCGCTGCTTTTGCCTTAAATTGGCTGCTAGCAAATCAGATTTATTATAAACCAGCAGATAATTAATTGCCCTTTGCTCAAACTCTTTAATCAAGTCCAGCTCGGCCGGGCTTAATTCTTCACGAGCATCGATAATCAAAAGACCGATATCGATTTTCTCCAAAACCGCCTTGGATTTAGCAATTCTTTTTTCGCCTAAACCCTGCTCATCATCGTCGATGCCGGCCGTATCAATTAGCATTACCGGCCCTAGCGGCAAAATTTCCATCGCTTTTTGCACAGGATCGGTAGTTGTACCCGGAATATCCGATACAATGGCCAAATCCTGATTGGTTAGCGCATTAATTAGGCTCGATTTGCCGGCATTACGCCTGCCAAATAAGCCAATATGCACCCTATTAGCTGCCGGAGTTTGATTAAGGCTCATCAAAAAATCCCCCTTTATGATACATGTATATTTAAAAAAATTAGCCGCAACATGATGTTGCAGCCATTGAAATACAAAGCCGTTTTTTTAACCAGCTATCGCCGCGGGAAAAAACTATGCTCTACAATAACCTAAAGCGCGAACTTTGAGTGCAGTGTTACGCTGCCCGGCTGATTGCTTGCAATACAAACCAGCTATCGCCGCGGGTAAAAAACTATGCCCTACAATAACCTAGAGCGCGAACTTTGGGTGCAGCGTCACCGCTGCCGCGAACTTGGGGTGCAGTGTTACGCTGCCTGGTTGATTGCTTGCAATACAACCAGCTATCGCCGCGGGCTAAAAACTATGCTTTAAAATAACCTAAAGCGCGAACTTGGGTGCAGCGTCACGCTGCCTTGGTGGGGCTAACTGGGCTCGAACCAGTGACCTCTTGCATGTCAAGCAAGCACTCTAACCAACTGAGCTATAGCCCCCTACTTTGCATTTTTTCAATTACTGATAATTACTTTATATATTATAGCATAATCTTTTTTAGATTACTAGCTTTTTTTTAATAAATGCTTGGCAAAATAGGATTTTTATAGTAAAATTTAAATATATTATTTTTAGGAGGTTTTATAATGAGTATTACTGATATTCAAAAAGAAGAATTAGCGGAATTGATTAAGCAAAAGTCGCGCGATAATATGATTAGCTGTGCCCAAGCTCGTGCTTTGGCCGAGGAGCTTAACCTACCTTATCAAATTGTTGGTGATATGGCCAATGATTTAAAGATTAAGGTGCGCTACTGTCAGCTGGGATGTTTTTAATTAGGAGATTTATGTTAAATAATCAAATGCCCGGCTTGGGCACAACTGAATTCAAAGAGGAGCGCAGGCTACGCATTCTATTGATTGCGGCCTGCGCTTATATTGCCCTTACTCTTTTTGCTAATTTGGGTTCATTAAGGGTGATCTTTTTGGCCGGCCTATCTATCGACGGCGGCACTTTGCTTTATCCTTTAACCTTTACCGCTCGCGATTTGCTGCATAAAAAGGCCGGCGCTGCCCTAACCCGCTTTATTATTATTTTGGCAGCCGTGCTTAATATTTTGATGTTCTTATTTATATACTTAATAGCTATTTTACCTGCCGATATGGCCGTTGGCCCTCAAATGGAATATGGCCAAGTGCTTTTACCCGGCATTCGTTTAGTGGCGGCATCTATTGTGGCGATGACTGCTGCCGAGCTTTTAGATACCCATATTTACAGCCTGGTTAAGGCCAAATATGGCAGCAAAAAGCAATGGCTAAGGGTTTTGCTATCCAATGCGGTTTCGATTCCTATCGATACCTTAATTTTCTTGGCTATCGCTTTTGCCGGCGTTTTGCCGCTTAGCGTATTGGGTTCGCTTTTTATTGCCAATCTATTGATTAAGTATATTGTAAATATTTTTTCGCTGGGCGGCATTTATTTTGTAAAGGAAGATCGGAGTTAGTTTTTATCTAATTTAATTAGATCGTTTGGCTCGCATTCTAGGATTTGGCATAAGGATTCTAAATTGGCAAATTTAATTGATTTGGTTTGATTATTAACCATACGATTAAAATTTTGATAACTCATGCCCATTTGCTTATATAGCCAATATTTTGTTTTTTGCTTTTTCTCTAGTATTTCTAAAATTGATAATTGCATAATAATTCCTCTCTTTATTTTTTATAAAAGTAGATATCTTCAGAAAGGACTACCTTATATGAAAACAGTTATTGGCATAATGATTGCGATGTTTGTTATTCTAATTCCTTTTGGCGGAGTATGGGCAATGATTTTTACTCCAATAATAGGTGGTGGCGGAGAACAAAGCTTTATATACCCAATTTATGGTGGTATTATTCTTTTATCAGGGATTATAGTTGGCTGCACTAAAATGATTTTAGATGAAATTAGCTCCCTTCGCCGGCAAAATAATAATACAGATCAACAATAGCATATCCAAATCTATATTTATGGGGCTATCCAAATAATACTATTTGCGATAGCCCCTTTTTTCTTACTTCAATCATAACCGGCCTTTATTATAACCGTCTTTATTATAGCCGCTTAGGGCTGTTTTGGCTTCGCCAAAAGGCGCCGGTTTTAAGCCAATTTCTTCCTGCCAGATTTTTTGTCTGTAGTTAGGTTTGCTTGCTTTGTTTTTTAAGTTGGCTTAAAACTTTTTTAAGTTCCTTACTTTTCTTTTAAAAAAGAAAAGTAAGGAAAAGAAAATTTTTACTATTCCACCACTACATCAATTTGCTTGATGCCATAATAAGCAAATACCGCTATCGCTTGCTCGCTGATTAATTCGCCACTTACCACAATCGGAATCGCCGGTGGGCAAGATACTGCCGGCGCTGCACATACCCGGTTTAGGGCATCCTTTACCTTTATCGTTTCGCTTTTGGCAAATAAGGCTGCCCTGGGCGACATCACTGCCTTTGCCTCGCCTAATAATGGCGGATTAGCCATCACTTGGCTACCTTGCATGATAATTTCGGCCTTTTCTATTCTGACAAAATCGCGCTCTTCCACATAGGGGCTTAACATCAATACGCAAAATTGATTATCACAATACTCGGGCTCTACCAGGGATGCACGCAAAATATCGCCAATCTCAAAACCGCTTAGCGCATAATCGGCACTGTCAAAAACTATGCGCAAGGGGTCGGAATCGGCAATAATTAAGCCCTTAGCACGCAAATTGGCTCTGGTTTGCTCAATTCGTTCAATAGTTTTAGCTAATCTAGCCGGAAATTCCTTAGCCAACAAGCCATTAGTAAAATCCAAAGACTGCATTATTAAATAAGATGGACTGGTCGAACCGAATATCGATAGGGCTTGTCTGGCATAATCCTCAAAATTATAGGCGGCATCTTTGCCAATATGCAAATAGGCGCCGCCGGTTAAAACCGGCAAGGTTTTATGCGCCGAATCGCAGCATATATCCGCGCCTAAGGCCAAGGGATGCTTGGTTTTATCGGTAAAGGCCAGGTAAGCGCCGTGGGCATTATCCACCAACAGCAAAATTTTGCGCTGATGGCAAATTTGGGCAAAAGCGGCTAAATCCGGGCTTTGGCCTAAATAATCCAGGCCATTAATATAAACCGCCAGCGGTAATTCGGGCATATTATCTAGGGTTTTAGCTAAGTGCTCGGGGCTAATATCGCAGCTACATAGCGATTTGTAATGTTCGGGATATAACCAAATCGGCTCTATATCCACCAAGGCGCAAGCATGTAAAAACGATTTATGGGCATTGCGGCCGGCCAAAATGGTTCTCGATTTTTGGGGGCTTACCGCCAAGGCCAAATAAAGCATCGCCTTAATGCTTTGCGACGACCCTCCTGCCGAATAAAATGTTTGACGGCTGCCAAATAATTGGCCGGCAATAGCCTCGCTTTGGCCAATTATGCCCTCGCCCACAAATAGGTTATCTGCCCCTCTTACTTCGGTTATATCATAGGGTTCGGGGCCAAAAACTACTTTGCCCTTATGGCCGGGCATATGCAGGCGGCTTTTGTCGGTGGCAATATATTCTTTAAGAAAATCACAAATTGGCGTTAGGCTCATGCCAATTCCCCCTTTTTAATTTGATAATAAATAGCGGCTTCCATTCTTTTTTTGAAAATTTGGCAGCCCAATTCATAAATAGCTAGGATATCGCCGCCGGCATGATAATTATTGGCCGCACAACCGCCGGCGCAATATAATTTTGCCCAGCAATCCTTACAATCGGGGCGGCTATACAAGGTGCAATCCTTAAATTTTTGGGCTATACCTTGATTAGTAATGCCCTGCCAAATATCACCCAGGCAATATTCCTCATCGCTTACAAATTGATGGCAGGGATATAATTTACCTTGCGGCGTTACTGCCATATACTCGGTGCCACTACCGCAACCGCTTATGCATTTATAGACGCAAGGGCCATGCTCAAAATTCATCATATAATGATAAAAGCTAAATTCTTGACCATTTGCGGCTGCTTTTAACATCATTTCGGCTAATAAATTGTATTGTTCGGCCAAAATTGGCAAATCGGCCTCTTTTAATCCCAGCGGATTATCGGCCTCGCACACAATTGGCTCCATGCTTAGCTCTTTAAAGCCTAAATCCAGCATATGCTGAATATCATTGCTAAAATCGATATTTTCACGCGTGAATGTGCCGCGAATATAATAATTTTGATGATTTCTTTTTGTTACAAATTCTTGGAATTTAGGGACAATTTTTTGATAGCTACCCTTGCCGCTATAATCCACCCGCCATTTATCATGTACTTGCTGTCTGCCATCTAGCGAGAGCACTACATTGGCCATTTCCCGATTGGCAAAATCGATGATCTCATCATTTAAGAGCATGCCATTGGTGGTTAGCGTAAATCTAAAGTTTTTATTTTTTTGCTTTTCGATTTGGCGAGCATAATTTACGGTATCTACTATAACTTGCCAGTTTAGCAGCGGTTCGCCGCCAAAAAAATCCACTTCCAGATTATGCCTACTGCCGGAATTTTCGATTAAAAAGTCGATTGCTCTGATGGCAGTTTCTTTACTCATTAGTGCTTCTTGGCCATGATATTTGCCTTGGGCGGCAAAGCAATATTGGCAGTTTAAATTGCAGCTATGGGCTATATGCAGGCATAATGCTTTGATTACCCGGCTTTTATTTTTATAATTTTGGGCTAGGTTTTGATAGGTATCTTCGGTAAATAGTTGGCCGTTTTGCTTTAGCTCGGCTATATCGGCTAGGCAATCTTGGATTTCTTGCTCGGCGATATTTGGGTATTTGGCTTGCATAGCAGCTATTATTTGGGTTTTGGGTTGGCTTTGATAGGTACTTATTATATCATAGGCTAGGTCGTCTACCAGGTGGATTGAGCCGCTTATTGGGTCTAGTACTATGTTTAGGTCTTTTAGTTTGTATTGATGTAGCATTTCGTTCTCCTTTTGGGGCTCTGCCCCTGAGCTAGTGCCAAAATCTCAGATTTTGAGCACTAGCTACGTGCATAGCTGTGGGTTAGCTTTAGCTAGCCAAACCCCGCAATTTTTTGTAAAAAATTGAGTAAAACTTTTAAAAAAAAGGCTGCGACTTTTGTCACGGCCTTTTTGTTTTTTGCTTATTTTTTTTCGCAGGGCTGATTAGCTACGCCGCAAGAGGTTTTGCAGGCCGACTGGCAAGAGGTTTGACATTCGCCACAACCACCGCTTTTTATGGTTTTAGCCAATTTAGCAGCTTGAATAGTTGTAATTCTTTTCATTTTTTGCACTCCTTGTTTTTTTATCAATTATATAAGTATAAACAATTGTTAGCTTTTTGTCAAGCCCATTATTCAGTTGGGCTAGCTATGGGTAAAGCACCAACCAAATCATCAATAACCTCTAGCAAGCGGCCAATTTCCGGCTTGGTTAGCTGGGCACTTGCCCCTACTTCCTCACCTTTAATCCGCATTGCTTCATTAATTAAAGATGAGAAAATAATTACCGGGATTTTTGCTAAAGTTTTATCGGATTTGATTAATTTAATCAAACGATGCCCGTCCATTTGCGGCATTTCGATATCGGTAATAACACAGCAAACTTTTTCGGAAACATCAACTTCGATTTCACTGGCAATTTTTTTGCAGCTGTTTAGATAATCCCAGGCCTCCTGGCCATTGGTGGTTACCATAATATTCATATAGCCGGCATTATCTAAGGTTTGCAAAATCAGTTTACGCATCAAAACCGAATCTTCGGCAATTACAATTGGGTAGAAATTACGGCTGCGGCCGGTTGGATTAGGAATATCATCGATTTGAATACCGGTTTCCGGCGAAATATCATAAGATATCTTTTCGAAGTCCAAAATCGAGATAATACGGCCATCAATCTTGGCAATACCGGTTACCACACCATCATTGCCACCATAAATAATATCATCCAATTCCTCGATTGCATTCCAGGATATGCGATGAATATTCTCTACCCCATGCACATGAAACGCTATGCAAATTTTATTAAAATTGGCGATAATATATAAATCCTTCGCGCTATCCTCGGAGGGGTTTAGGCCTAAATACTTGGCCAAATCTACAATAGTATAAACTTCTTGTCGCGGCTGAAATATACCTTCTACGCAAGGATGCGAATGAGGTATCATCTGCGGAGGCTGAATTTGCATTAATTCTAAAACCTTGGCTACATTAATACCAAAGCTTTTACCATCAATTGTAAATTCTAAAACTTCTAATTCATTGGTTCCGGTTTCTAATAAAATGCTGGAATTATTCATATTCATAATTATTCACCTTATCCGTATAGTCTTTAATGATAGCAAACTACTCATATAAATCGGTAATTCTAACACCATAGTTCTCGTCAATAACTACTACCTCGCCGGAAGCTATTAATTTACCATTAACCATAATATCAACATGCTCACCTGCTATTTTATCCAAAACAACAATGGTGCCAATCCCAAATTCCAGGATTTCGCTAATTGTTTTTTGGGTTTTACCAAGCTCTACCGAAACCTGTAAAGGAATATCCGATACCAACCCCAATCCACCATCATCAGGGTATAGCTGATTAGCAGCCACATCAAAAGAAGCATAATTAGCCGGATGCACATCTACCGGCGGAGCAGTTGCACGCGGTGGTGGCGCAGCGGCCGCTGCAGCAGGTGCAGGTGCCGGTGCCGGAGCAGCACTAGGGGCTGCAGCAGGTGCAGGAGCAGCGCTGGGGGCAGCCGGCGCCGGTGGCGGCGGCGGTGTGGAGGCAGCTGCCGCTTCGGCAGCCAATCTTTCGGCCTCCATAAATTTTTCGGCTAAATCCAAGCCTACTTTATAGGGCATAATTTGCAAAAGTTGGCTCTTTAATAGTCCTTCAATTTCCATATCAAAGCTAATTTTGATAACCATCTCGATATCGGTTAAAAATTGGCCAACATCACTATCTAAACCCACATAAGTGGCATTGGGCGGCGAAATATCTACCACTTCGCCCAAAATCTTGGATAAGGCCGTTGCCGATGAGGCTATCATCTGATTCATAATCTCGTTAATAGCACTCATATGCAATTCGGTTAACTCGGTTTCGGCATCAACAACGCCTTCGCCACCCATTAAAATATCGGTGATTAGCATTGCATCCGACTCTTTAAGCATTAACAGGTTTTTACCTGCTATGCCCTTTACATATTCCACATCCACCATAATAAAAGGCACACGATAGGCTTTAATTACATCAGATATGGCAAAAATTTCTACTTTAGGGGTGGTAATATTGGTGCGCCTATCCAGCAAGGTATACATGGTGGTTGCTACCGATCCCATGCAAATATTGCCGATTTCGCCCAGCAAATCCACTTCTACTTCGTTTAAATAATCGCTAACATTATATTCAACGGTATTATCATCAGGCAAAACAACCGTTGGGGCATCAAAACCCGGCTCGGTGCTGGCATCGGCTTCAGTGGCTTCAGTAACCTCGGCGGCTTCGGCGGCTTCGGCGGCTTGCTCGGCATGGTCGGCAGCATCATTTACCCCTTCTACCAGGCTATTTAATATATCCTCGTTTTCGGCATCATCACCTGCAGGCATATTGCCTGCTAGCATAGCATCTATTTCCGCTTGACTTAAGCCATCACTCATCAGGGTTTTCCTCCTCATTGATAATATCTACTACTTGTACAGCATATTTTTTTTGAGCGGTACCAATAGTTGCAATAAATTTGGGTATATGCTCTACTTTAACCAATAAAGGTTCATCGGTTCTTTGTTTAAGGCGGATAACATCCCCTCTTTGCAAACGCATAATATCGATAACTTTAGCCGGTGTTTCGGTAAAACAGGCTGTTAAATTAACCGGGGTATTATGTAGTTTTTCGGTAATCAATTCCGGGTTTTGTTCAATTTCTTCATCGGCTGCACCGGAAAATAGTAATAATGTATTTAATTGTGATAAAATTGGCTCCATCGATGCATAAGGTATGCAAAAACTTACCAAACCATTACTATCACCTATTTTTAAATCTAATAAAATAATGGCTATTGCTTCGTTTAAGGCTACTACTTGGGTAAATTGCGAGCTGGTTTCTACCCTTTCCAGCTGGGCTTCTAGTTTAATTATTTTTTCCCAGGCCATGGGAAAAACCTCGAGCATTTGCCTTAAAACTTTATTGATTAAGGTTAATTCTATTTCGGTAAACTGTTTGGAAGAATCGCTTTCCACCGTGCCACCAAATAGGCGATTAATCATCGAATAGGCAATTTCCGGCGAAATTTGAATTAAAGCAGATCCCCGCATCGGCGGCATTTTTAGCACACCTAAAATAACCGGCGAAGGCAAGGAATTATTCCACTCATTAAAGCTTTGCTCTTCAACAGTCATAATCTCGCATTCGCAATTGGTGCGCATCATCGAGCTTAAACGATTAGCCAAAAGCTGGCTAAAGGTTTGAAACACAATATTAATAGTGCGCATATGCTCTTTTTGAAACTTATTGGCTTTGCGGAAGTCGTACACCTTGGCATCGGCGCCAAAGGGTTGCGGCTCTTCTTCTGCTTCGGGCTCGGCGCCCGAGGTTAAAGCATTTAGCAGTTCATCAATTTCGGCTTGCGACAGTATTTCGGACAAGGTGTGCCTCCTCTCTATTTAATAAAAATGGGTTTTATTGCATTACATAATCGCCATACCAAATCCCAACTACCGATTCTACCCCAAAAGCGGCATTTAAATCATCGATGAGGATTTGCCTTAAATTATCCTGGAAGTTTACATCCATAATATCTTCTTCGGTAAGATTACGTAAAGCAAAAATAATAGTATCCCTTACCTTGGCATTTTGCAAAGTAAGCACCTCGATTAAGGCTTCATCATTTACCGATATTACCACCTGGCATTTAAATAAGCGATTAGAATCCTTTACATTTGTAACAAAGAATTCGCCGGGCGAATAATCAAAAGTTGGCAATACCTCGGCCGCTTCCTCGCCATCGCCGGCAAAGATTAAAAAGTAAGCAGCGGCAGCACCGCCTAAAAGTACAACTGCGGCTACAATTATAATAATAATTTTTTTCATCGTAAAACCGTCCTTTTAAGAGTATTATTCGATAGGCATGGTAATTTCGTCGGTTACACTTTCGATAACAAAGTCTACCCGCCGATTACGAGCACGGCCTTCGGTAGTTTCATTGGTATCGATTGGCTGAAACTCGCCATAGCCAACACAAGATAGCTTATCATCAGGCAATAGCTCTGATCCTTGCAAATAACGCAATACATTGCTGGCCCTTTTGGCTGATAAATCCCAGTTATCTTCAAATATGGCCGTAGAAATAGGCACATCATCGGTATGGCCTTCAATACGTATCATTTTGATTAAATCCTGATTTTGATTAAAAATACCCAGCATATGATCCATAACCGAGATAAATTCATCACGGATAACCGCCGAGCCGGACACAAATAATACCTGATCGAAGAAACGGATGGTTAAAGTTCTATCCTCCAAAGAGGCTAAAATCTCGGCATTTAAATTTTCCGATTCGATATAAGATTCGATGCTTTGATAAAGCTCGTAAAACTCCTCCGGCACCTCTAATAAAGCCTCGTTTTCGGCTATCATTTGCGCTTGCCGAGCATCTTCGGCTTCATTAAGCGACTCTACCTCCGATTCCATAATAGTGCCGATGCTTAAGGGGTTAATAATGGTTGGTTGCAGGCCGGTAAAAACACCCACAATTTCCACCCATTTGGCCTCGTCCACATTGGAAAAAGCAAATAGGAATACAAAGAAGCATAAAAGCAAGGTAACTAGGTCACCATATGTATCCATCCAGGAGGCGCCGCCTTCTTCTCCGCCGCCGCTATCCCTTCTTTTGGCAATTCTCGACATAATAAGCCCTCTTTAAAGCCCTTTTTATTTATTCTGCAGCTGCAGCATCGCCACCGCTTGCGGTAACTTGGGTTTCGTTTAATTGCGAATAGGACAAAAATGCATTTAACTTTTCGCGAATAATCCTGGGATTTTCGCCATCTTGAATAGAAAGTATGCCTTCTAAAATTAATTCTTTGCGCAAATACTCTTCATCGCTCATATACTTAAGCTTTTTGGCCAAGGGGGTAAAGAATAGATTGGCCATAACGCAACCATAAAAGGTGGTAATCATTGCCACCGCCATGCTGGGGCCTAGGGTATCGGGGTCGTCTAGGGCCAGTAGCATATTAATCAAACCGATTAGGGTACCAATCATACCAAAGGCCGGCGAATAAGCAGCCATTGATAATAAAACGGCAATACCTTGGGTATGTCGCTCTTTAATAAAAGCCAACTCGGTTTCCATAATACTGCGCACAAGCTCGGGGTCGGAGCCGTCGATAATTAGCATAATGCCCTTTTTAAGGAAGGGATCATCAGCATTATTAATGCTTTCTTCCAAGGCCAAAATACCTTCACGACGAGCAATATTTGCGATATCGATAATCATTTCGACATCTTTAAACAAATCAACAGGTTTAGCAATAAAGGCATTACGCACAACCTTAATAAGATTGAGCAGTACCTTTAAAGGGTACGATATAACTGTAGCTGCAATAACACCACCAACTACGATAAAAATTGATTGAACATCAATAAAAGAATTAATACTACCGCCTAAGAAAATACTAACAACAATACACATTAGGCCAAATAGTATTCCGCCAATAGTGGTTATTTCCACAGAATTAGACACCTCCAGACAAAAACCATACTTTTATTAATTCCCCATAAAGGGGAAAAAGCCCTGCAACTTAAACATAAAAACTGCTAAAGTTTGGGACTGTTATTTTCCTGTATTAAATTCCCGATAATTAAGCACCCTTTGCTTATGGCTTACAATGCGGTTTATCACTTCTTCGGCACTTTCCATCACAAATAATTTTTTGCCGGATTGCAGCGAAATTACCGTATCGGGGGTTTCTTCGATAAACTCGATCAAATCTTCGTTAATATAAAATTGATCGGTTTTATTAATTCTGGTTACTAATATCATAATATTACCTCGTTTAAGTGGTAAAACGGGGCAGCCGCCTAAGGCTGCCCCTAAACTCTAATCAATGCTTAAATTAACGCTTAAGGTTAATCAATTCCTCAAGCAAAGTATCGGAGGTGGTAATTACCCGGGAATTAGCCTGAAAACCCCTTTGGGTAACAATCATATCGGTAAATTCGGAGGCCAAATCTACATTAGACATCTCCAAGCCACCTACATTAAAGATACCGGCGCCATTTTCATTGGCGGTGGTATAAAGCGGCTCGCCGGAGTTGGCGGTTTCGCGGTAAAGGCTGCTGCCTGCTTTTTCCAAACCGGAATTATTGGAAAATACCGATAATACCAATTGGCCGATAACCACTTCTTCATTATTGTGATTGATACCCTTAATTGTACCGGTGGTATCGATAGAAATATTGCTATACATTAGTTCTTCGTCGGCAATAGTATAGGTGGGCGGCGTAGTTCCCGGCACTACCGGGGTAGCTATTGGTGCGGTGTAAGTAAAGCTAATTTCGCTTAAGGTTGTGCCTTCAACAACAGTAGGATCGGGATAAGTAACATCGCCGGTGGTAGTATCTATGGTTGGTGTACCATAGGTAAAAGCATTAGCATGACCCATTACAAAATAACCATTGGAATTAACCAAATTACCGGCATTATCAATATATAAATTACCGGCACGGGTATAATGATAATTATCGGTGCCATCAATATCCATAATCAAAAAACCTTCGCCTTCGATGGCTAAATCGAGCGGATTATCGGTACGCTGGGTGGCGCTGGCGGTATGTAAAACATCGATAGTAGATAAAGTTACACCCAAGCCAACCTGAATTGGATTGGTACCACCGATAACATCGGTAGCAGCCGAAGCGGCTTGCGAAGTTTGGCTATAAATATCTTGAAAAACTACACGGCTGGTTTTATAACCTACCGTATTAACATTAGAAATATTATTACCGATTACATCCATGCGTGTCTGATGATTTCTTAAACCCGACACCCCGGAATAAAGCGAACGCATCATAATAAGTTACCTCTTTTCTCGTTTTATAATCTAGCAGGTATTTAATTATTAAATTATCGGATCAACCGTGCTATCTTCCGGCTCGGTTGCGGTGCTTGATTCAGCTTCGGCTTCGCCTTGGGCTTTGGCGCTGATATCGAAGATTAGGCCAACATTAATCGGCTCTTCCACACCTTCTAAATAGGCAAAGGTATCGGTGCCATCGGTAGTTAAGCGCTCGATACGGCCACTTACCACTACCCTTTCCCCTTCGGGGGTGCCATCTTCGGTTACAATTTGGCCTTCTTCATCCACAATATAGGATTGAACATAGCTGCCGATTAAATGAGCCGAATTTAAGATTGGGTTTTCGCCTTCAAAAAGATTATTATCATAAATTTGGGTAATATCATCGGCTTCTACCATAATGCCATTTACTTCGCAATAAAATTGATTATCAATTTTAATTACCCGATCTACATGGCCATAAACCTCGCTGGTTTGGCCAACATCGTCACGCACCGTGCCTAAAATAAACTTGCCGGCTAAGCCATAATAATGGCTGGCCGAGGTGGCATCGGTTAAATTAGTAATTTGTTCTAAAGAGCTAAATTCGGCCAATTGCGCCACAAAAGCGGTATCGGCCATCGGCTCTAAGGGGTTTTGATATTGCAATTGAGCAGCAAGCAAGCTTAAAAAATCTTCTTTGCCCAATTCGCTTTTTACTTGCCTTTGTTCATTAAGATAATCTTCGTAGCTATGGCCTATCAATGTGCTGCCAATACCGGAAGTATCTACCATTTTTAATCACCTTTCCTTTAGGCCTTATATTCTACCGAGCTTAGGCCTAGGCCATGCTCCGGCACTTGATAGCCGTATACCTCATAAGCTAATGGATATTCGCTATCCATTTCGATTAAATCTTGATTTAGCAAAGCCTGATAATTATAACCCTGCCTGCTTTGGGGATATTGCTGCTCATTAAAGGGCTTATCGGAAGTAGAATGTTGGGCTACCTCGATATTTTCGATTTTAAGGCCTTTTTCTTCGAGCATTTCGCTTAATTTGCTTAAATGATTGGCCAGCAAATGGCGTACATTTTCATCATCGGCCAAAAGGCGCGCCGTTACCCCATTTTCGCCCATTGATAATTGCACCGTTAGCTTACCTAAATGCTCGGGCTTTAAGCTAATTTCCAAAGTGGGATTATCCTGCACCGGGGTTTTGATTTGCTCTACCAAATCCATAAATAAATTTTCGGCGGTTAAAGGCTTAAAATCAAGATTGGCCAATTGCCCATCTAAAGAAGTAGCAAAGGAAATTCTTTGACCGCTTAAATCAAATAATTGTTGATCAAAGCCGATAATAGGATTATTGGCCGAATTTAACTGACCATTTTGACTATCGGCATCGGGCTGAGATTGACCAAAAGAACCATTAGTATCATTCACATTCTCGGGAGGGCACAGACTGCTTTTGATTGCCCCTAATAATTGTTCTAAATTATTAACTTGTTGGGCAACTTTTTCCGGGCTTTGATTTACCGATATTTCAGCTTGTGGCATCCGTGCCATATATTCCTCCAGCAAAGTAATAATTTCTTTGCTTAGGCCATTAGTTGCAAAGTTATCTTGCTTTAAATGGCTAAGGAATTGTTCAATATCCTTATTTAAGTTTTGTTCAATTTGCATAAAATCAGCATTAAAATCCAAGTTGGCATTGGCCAATTGATAAAGGATAGAATCCTGCGGCATAGCCAAATTAGGATTTTCTACCTGATTTAACTGCAATTTATAACCCTCGAGAATAGAAATGATAGCTGCCAAAATCTCTTCATTATCTTCTAAACTTGCCAAATACTGATCTAAATCTTGGGTTTCACTTAATTTAAAATCGAGCAATTTAAAATCGATTTGCCCCATTTGATCCATTAAAGGCTGATTGCCCTGCTGATTATCTAATTGCTTAGCAATAGCTTGGGCTTTATCTTGCCCTTGATTAATAAATCCGGCAAAAAAGCCATTATCAGCCGGCTTATTGGCTGTGGATTTAGCCATATCGGCATTTTTAGGTAAAGGATTAGTCGGCATAACTATATTCATCTTTTCACCTCCTTAATTGAATTGATGGGGGCCTAAAAAACCCCTTATTATTATTCTCGTAACATTTCGTCTGTAATTTGAGCGGCTAAAGCAGAATTTAATAAAGAAAGTAAGGTTGCGGCGGCACTTTCGTCCATATAATAGATGATAGCGGCCATATCAATAACGCCGTATAGCTGGGGTAATATCTCGGCAGCGGCGGCCGGATCCATGGTAGAATAAATATTTCCTAAATTTTGCAATTCGGCTATTCTTTCATCGCTTAAATTGCCCCGATACAAAAGTTGACTGCTTACAGATTGCTCGCTTATCTCTACTTCGCGATCATCTAAATCGGCCGTTCTTTGAGCCAGGCTATTTTCCTGCTCGGTTAAAACGCCTTCCCAGGTTTCCAGCTCGACCAATTTTTGCTCGGCTTCGGCCACTTTTTCGGTATAGGCTACATATTCGGGATCAAAAGAGGATAAAAAGTCGATCATTTTGGTGCGTATCTCAAAATAATCCAAATAAACAGCCGCACAAAATGCCCCAATCAATAAAATTATAAAGATAAAAAGGAATAGTTTACCTTTTTTACGCTTGGGCTTTTTCTCTTTTTTCTTTTTTTTGCGACCTTTTTTATCAGTTTCCTGCTCTTCGTCAAAAACGGTGCGTTCTTCAACTACCGCAGGCTCTGCTGCTTTTTGTTTTGCCATGATCATAACCTCTTAAACTCGGGTGCTGGCTGCCTTATGGGCCACTAAATCCCCGATTATTTTTTCTTCCTCTTGCTTAAGCTCCAGCAAATAGGCCTGATACTCTTTTTCCTTTAAGCTGGCTAAGGATTTTAACTCCTTCATAATTGCAATTAATTGTTCTTGTATTTTTTGCTTTTCGGCCTCGGCGCGGGCAATTTTTTGCTCGGCAATGCGCTTGGCATCTTCTAAATATCTTAAATATAAATTATGGCTGCGTAAATCGTTTACCAAATCACTGCTATTTTTTAAGGCTTGATTTAAAGAATGATTGGTGCGCTCAATTGCAAGCAAAACCCCTTGCCATTCCTCTTCCAAAATTTTAATTTTTTGAAGAATTTCGGCCAGGATTATTTTTTGTTCTTTTTCCAGATTAAGTTTATATTGCTCCAATATTTGCAAGCTAAAGCTAAATTTTTTCATAATATTAATTCTTAGCTAATTTAAGCATGGTATCTAAAGTTTGGGGATAATCATGCCCTACCCCGGCCTCTTGCTGCAAAAAATCTAAAATTTGTTGATGAATTTCAATAGCCTGATCAATTTTAGGATTGCTGCCCGGCTTATAAGCGCCGATATTGATCAAATCGCTGGCCTCATTATAAGTAGCTATGCTATTACGCAAAAATCCGGCTGCCCTAAATTGCTCATCGCTAACAATATCTTTCATCACCCTGCTAACCGAGCCCAAAACATCAATTGGCGGATAATGATTAGCATTAGCCAAAGCCCTAGATAAGATAATATGGCCATCCAAAATACCACGTACCGTATCGGCAATCGGCTCATTCATATCATCGCCTTCCACCAAAACCGTATAAATGGCGGTAATCGAGCCCTGCTCGGCCGAGCCGGAACGCTCCAGTAATTTAGGCAAAATCGTATAAACCGAAGGCGGGTATCCGCGCGATACCGGCGGCTCGCCGGTAGACATGCCAATTTCCCTTTGGGCCATTGCAAAGCGGGTTATCGAATCCATCAATAAAAGCACATCTTTGCCCTGATCGCGGAAAAACTCGGCAATAGCGGTAGCCACCATCGCCGATTTTAGGCGCAAAAGCGCCGGCATATCGGAAGTAGCCACTACCAAAATCGATTTCTTTAGCCCTTCTTCGCCTAAATCCTTTTCGATAAAATCCCTAACTTCTCTACCCCGCTCGCCAACCAAAGCAATTACATTAACATCGGCATCGGCATTGCGGGCAATTGTGCCTAAAAGTGTACTTTTACCAACACCGGAGCCGGCAAAAATCCCTACCCGCTGCCCACGGCCTAAGCTTAGCATACTATCTATCGATTTAACCCCTAAAGGCATAATCTGCTGAATTCTTTGCCTGGTTAAAGGATTGGGCGGTATATTATCTACCGGATAAAAGGCCTCCGGTGCGGAAAGCGGCAAATCGTCCATTGGCTCGCCTAGGGCATTTAATACCCTACCTATTAAGTGAGCACCAACACCTACGCTTAATTGACGATTACCGGCTTTAACCTTACTGCCCGGCCCAATGCCGCTTAGGCTACCAAAGGGCATCAAGATAACTTTGCCCTCCTTAAAGCCTACTACTTCGGCCTGGGTAAAGGTGGTTTCGTATTTATCATAAACATAGCAAATATCGCCGATTTTAGAAGGCGGCCCATTAGCTTCTACGGTTAAGCCGATTATTTTGGTTACTTTGCCCGATAATTCCATCGGTTCAAAATCGGCTAATAAATTATAGTAACGCTCGATATTTAGCATTTTGCTCCCTACCATAATAAGAGATTGTTCTTTTTTGTAAAAAAGAACCAAAAAACTTTTAACTTTTCCTATTGAATAAGATTGCTATATTTTTTAATTGGGCATTGATGCCGGCCTCTATTGATTCGCCGGCCGATTCTAAATGCAAATCGCCATCTTCTAATTGGCTATCGGCTATAATTCTGGCTTCTACTTGACCATCGGCCAAATTAAATACTGCTTTTTCGCTACTGAAAAATATCGAAGCGATTTTTTCGCTTACCCTGATTACTATTTTGGTTTCATGATTCATTTTGGTTAAGGCATTGCTGATAATCGAATATAAGGCCTGATCGCTTTTATATAATTCATAATCCAATACTTTTTGGGCTATATACAAAGCTAAATCGATAATTTTTTCATCATATTCGGCAATAAAGTCCTCTTTAGTTCGGGCTATTTGATTTAAAGCATTCTCAATCTCGGCAGCAATCGCGGCTAGGCCTTGATCATATTCCTGTTTGCCCTGTGCTATGCCTTCGGCTAGGCCTTGTTCCAGGCCATCGTTTAAGCCCCTACTTAGGCCTTGCTCATAGGCCTCCTGCCGAGCTTGCTCCTGAAGCGCCATTGCCTTTTCTTCGGCATCTGCTAAAATAGTTGCTGCTTTTTCTTTAGCCTCATCAATAATTTTGGCGGCCTTAAGCTTGGCCTCATCCTCTAAGGCAGCCAAATCTATTTGATTATTTGGGCTTATAGCAGCCAAATCATCATTTTCATCATCCTGCATAAGAGGAAAGCTGGGTATATTAATATGTACCACAGCTTTTTCGGCTAAATTAACCCGTTCTTTTTCTATTCTAAACAATCAGCTCATCTCCATCCCCACGAGCGATCATAATTTCGCCTTCTTCTTCTAGTTTACGGATGGCATTAACAATGCGTTGCTGGGCTTCTTCCACATCTTTAACCCTAACCGGGCCCATAACTTCCATATCATCAACCAGCATTTCCTGCAAGCGCTTCGAGATATTAGACATAATTGCCTGCGATACCCCGGCCGTAGCATTTTTAAGCGCCATAGCCAAATCGGAGGTATTGATATCCTTGAGCACTCTTTGAATAGCTTGATTGGATAGTTTGGCAATATCTTCGAATACAAATAGCTTTTTGCGAATTTCTTCGGCCAGTTCGCTATTATGCATATCCAAGCTTTCGAGAATATTTTTCTCGGTGGCACGGTCGATCGAATTAATGATATTAACAACCGAATCGATGCCGCCAACTGCAATTTGATCACTAAAGCCCATGCTGGAAAGCTTGCGCTCTAAAATATACTCGGCTTCTTGAACATAATCGGGCGAGGTAGAGCCCATATTAGCAATACGGCCGATAATATCCACCTGCTTAGAGCCGGGTATTTCGGCCAAAACTTCGGCCGCCTGCTTGGGCGAAACATAAGATAAAACCAAAGCAATGGTTTGCGGATGTTCATTATTAATAACATTAAGAATTTGAGCAGGGTCGGCACGCCTGATGAAATCGAAAGGACGCACCTGCAAAGAGGCCGAAAGCCGCTCGATTAAGCTGCCGGCTTTTTCGGAACCGACTGCTTGCTCCAAAATTTCCCGTGCATAATCGATACCGCCTTCGGAAATAAATTTTTGAGCCAGGCACATCTCGTAAAATTCCTCGATAACCTGCTCTTTAACTTCCGGGTCGATACGATGCATGGTGGTAATGGCCAAGGTCATTTGGCTAATTTCTTCATCATTAAGATGCTTATATATTTGCGCCGCATAATCCTTACCTAGGGTAATAATTAAAATCGCCGCTTTATCCTTAGCGTTTAAATCTGAATATTCCATATACTGCTCCTTAACCTAAGTATTAATAACTATCCTCATTAAGCCAATTACGTAATAAAGAGGCCACGGCTGAAGGATTGCTTTCGATAAACTTTTCGATTTGCAAAATGGTATCCGATTTGCCGGCCATTTCGATGCCACCTACGCCTTCGCCATCTTCGCCCAATTCCTCATCATCGCCGGCAATATAGTCGATAGCCATGCCTGCTTCGGCCATAGCCAAAGCCATTTCGGCATCGCGAGCTGCCTGCTGCGATTTAAGTATGCTGCGAATAAGCAAGAAGATCAGTACAATCAAAATCACTACCGCCAAGGCAATAATTGCGGTACGGATTAAGGCCTGACGCTCGGCATCGGCCATCATTTGTTCATAGCGATCCATAGCTGCATTAATTTCGCTATTAGCAAAGTTAAAGGGCAAGCGCTCTACCGAGATATAATCCTCGGCCACACCAATCGCATTGCTTACCAAGTTTTCCACATTGGCGCTATAATCTTCGGTAACGGTTTCGCTATCTAATAAGATGGCAATCGATAATTGTTCGATAGTACCTTGGGCAACTTCGATTTGCCTTTGGGTTTCATTAATTTCATAATTTACATCACGCACATAATTGCGATAATATTCATCGGCGGTTAAATCGCCATAGGGGTATTCGATAATATTAAGGCCATTAGTATCGGCTCCGGGCACACCACCATCTTCGGGGGCGGCATTTAATACTTGTTCATAAGCCTCGTGAATGCTAACCGGGATGCCGCCATCTTCGCCTTCAATCGGCGGTTCGAATTGTACGGAATTTACTGTTTCCCGATCGAAATCTAAGCGCACATTAACTGCCGGGCGCACATTTTGCTCGCCGAATACCGGCGCTAACAAATTACTGATTTGCTCTTCCAAATCCAATCTAACCTGCTCGGTTAAGGCCATTTGTTCGCTGATAACATCAACATTGGCCACTTCATTTTCTTCACCAACCGGATACAGATTAAGATTAGAATCGATAATCCGCACATTTTCAGGGATAAGGCCTGCTACCGCACCGGTAACAATGGCGGCAATCGAATTAGCCTCGGCCGGGGTTAAAGTTTCATTATTTTTAATAGTAAGCATAA
>CAYJPF010000016.1:0-34722 GCA_964372025.1 uncultured Peptococcaceae bacterium
GCTAAGGCCGTATAACTCGTCGCTTCGCTCCTCAAACAGATACGGCCTTTATTTTTAATTTCCCAGACGGGGCAAAAACCGCCCCACCTGGGAAATTAAAAATACCGCTCCAACTACATTTGCTAGTTTAGTAAGTTGTTCTACTCGCTAGCTGCTTTTAATCTCAAATCTTATCTTCGATTGTTATCCTTTTAGGGTACTCAAGCCCAGCTTGCAACTCCAGTTTTGCTTTGCGCCAAAAACCTGATATTACTACCCTCGTTAACTTGACACTCCCCAAACATCACGGCCTTTATTTTTAATTTCCCAGACGGGGCAAAAACCGCCCACCTGGGAAATTAAAAATACCGCTCCAACTACATTTGCTAGTTTAATAAGTTTCTCTACTCGCTAGCTGCTTTTGATATCTTATCTTATCTTCAATTGCTAGCCTTTTAGGGCGTTCAACCTGGCTGCCGGGCTGCTGCTGCTAATCTCCATCACCATCGCCACCGCCATCACCGCCACCATCACCCCAGCCACCGCCGCTGTCACCCCAGCCACCGCCGCTATCGCCCCAGCCGCCGCTATCTCCCCAGCCGCCGTCGCTATCTCCCCAGCCGCCGTTGCTATCTCCCCAGTTGCCGTTGCTGTCGCCCCAGTTGTCGTTGCTGTCGCCCCAGTTGCTGCTATCTAGGGTGTTTGCGTCTGCTCCAAAACTATTTGCATAATGAGGCTCGCCGATAATATGTCCCGGCTCTTGTACGCTATAGCTGCTGCCTGCACAGTATTTTGCATAGGCCTCTTTATAATCTATGCCCAGCTGCTGATATTCCTCTTTAAGCTGCTTTAGCTCGCGCTTAAGCCTAATTGCTTCGCCAAATTGCTTATAGGTAAAAAATGTGCAAATAGTAAATACCAAAGTTAATACAAGCGGGATCGGTATCCCAAAATAATCAGCCGCAAATGATAAAATAGTTAAAGCCACTGCTCCGATTAGGATTAACTTCAGGATCAATATCTCCTTTAATAAAGCGCGCCTATCCACCAGCTTTGCCCTTTTGGCAAATAAAGCCTCCTTTTGATCAAAAAAATGCTGCAATTCGGGCGCAGGCGCAATTGCCGGCTCTTGCTGCTTATATCTAGCCATATTAGCCTCCTTGTAGCTATTATTTATGCCTAATTAGCTTAACATAATCATCTTAAAAAAGATCGAAAGTGTCAAAATTGACCTTTATCCCCTGTCTGCCGCATCTAAATAAAAAAATCATACTCTAATTTTACTTAGAGTATGATTTTTTATTATAAACTTAGCCTTCTTCGCTCATTTTTAATAGATATTGCCAATTGCTATCTACCTCTTCTTGCATTTGCTCGATCATCCACTCATTGCCGGCCTTAAACATATGGGCAAAACGGCCTTGCGGCTTTAGATAATCTTCTACCGGCAGCTTTTGCTTAGGCTTATAGCTTAAGCTGTATTTACCGTCGATAACCTCGAATAATGGCCATACACAGGTATCTACCGCTAATTTAGTGATTAGCATTAAATCCTCGGTATTATAACGCCAACCACGGGGGCAGGGCGCCATTACATTTAAAAAGGCAGCGCCGGGGGTGTAAATCGCTTTTTGCGATTTTTCGCTAATATCCTTAAAATTGCCTATAAATGTGGTTTGTGCCACATAAGGGATATTATGCGCCACCATAATCTTGGTTAAATCCTTCTTCTTTTGCATTTTACCGGGGATTACCGTGCCCACCGGTGTGGTGGTGGTATCGGCAAAATGAGGGGTGGACGAAGAACGCTGTATGCCGGTATTCATATAAGCTTCGTTATCATAGCAAACATAAACCATATCATGGCCGCGCTCCATTGCCCCCGATAAGGACTGAAAACCGATATCATAAGTACCGCCATCACCACCAAAAGCAATAAACTTATAAGTATCATCTATTTGGCCACGCTTTTTCAAAAGCTTATAGGCTGTTTCTACCCCGGAAATGGTAGCTGCGGCATTTTCGAAAGCATTATGAATAAAGCTATCTTTCCAGGAAGTATAGGGATACATAAAGGTGGATACCTCTAAGCAAGATGTTGCCGAGCAAACCACCGCTTTATCTTCGGGATTAAGCGCTCTTAAAATAGTACGCACCGCAATCGGAGCACCGCAGCCGGCACACATCCGATGACCGCCTACTAAGCGCTCTTCCCTTTGCAAATTAGTTTTTAAATTATAACTCATTAATTAGCCCTCCCCTATTCACGTACATCCAGATAGCGATAGCTATCGCCTACTATACCCGTTGCGGCAATTGCGGCTAATTGTTCAAAAACATATTGAATACTTTCTACCCGCACATCACGGCCACCTAAACCATAAATATAATTGATAGCTTTAGGCTGATGAACACCTGCTACCTGCATGGCAGCACATACTTCGGCAAAAATCGGGCCCGAATGGCTATTAAAGCTATCGGCTTTATCCATTACCGCAAAGGCCTTAAGATTAGCAATAGCTTGGGCAATCTCGGCCGCCGGGAAGGGGCGGAAGGCGCGAATTTTAATCAAGCCCACTTTTTGCCCTTGGGCACGCAGCCGATTAATAGCCTCTTTAGCAGTACCGGCCGATGAACCAATAATAATAATTGCCAATTCGGCATCTTCCATATGATATTGCTCGATTAAATCATAATGACGCCCGGTTAAAACGCCAAATTCGGCACTTACTTGCTTGATTATATCCTTAGCATCAATCATAGCCTGGGCTTGCTGACGCTTGGCTTCGATATAATAAGCAGGGGTAGCATAAGGACCAACGGCCATCGAGCCTTTAAGCAGAGCATGCTCCGGCTTATATTCACCAACAAAGGCTTTTACCTTATCATCTTCTACCAATTCGATATTTTCGATAGCATGCGAGGTGATAAAGCCATCTTGGCAAATCATAATCGGCAAATTTACAGCCTCGCCAATGCGCATGGCTTGCAAATAATTATCATAGGCCTCTTGATTAGTTTCGGCAAAGAGCATTAGCCAGCCGCTATCACGCACGCTCATGGCATCGGAATGGTCATTATTGATATTAATTGGGCCGGATAAAGCACGGCAGGATACAGCCAAAGTAATTGGCAAGCGATCGGAGGCCGCTACATAAAGCATTTCATGCATATAGCTTAAACCGCAAGAAGAGGTAGCACTAACCGCACGGCAACCGGCAGCCTGAGCACCAATACAGGTAGACATAGCACTATGTTCACTTTCTACGGCAATAAATTCGGTATCTACCTCGCCATTATCTACATAGCCGGAGAAATATTGAGGTATTTCGGTTGAAGGGGTGATTGGAAAAGCACCCATCACATCCGGGTTAATTTGTTTCATGG
Source organism: uncultured Peptococcaceae bacterium (assembly GCA_964372025.1). Taxonomy (GTDB): domain Bacteria; phylum Bacillota; class Dehalobacteriia; order UBA4068; family UBA4068; genus CAYJBP01. The sequence goes on from CAYJPF010000016.1 coordinate 3,367, forward strand.
CAAAAGCAACAGCTTCATTGCCGGATAGACGTTCTCTAATTCCCATAAATATTGCTCCTTATTTTTCGTCTTTAATCATATCGATAGCATCAAAAGGGCATACTTTGGCACAAATGCCGCAGCCCTTGCAGAAAAAATAATCAAATTCGCCGCGTTTGCCATTATTATCCACAGGGATAGACATATCCGGGCAAACAGGTGCGCATAATAAACATTGTTTACATTTAGCGGCATCAAGAACCGGCTTAATGGTGCGCCAATCGCCGGTATTAACCAAAGCAGAGGTACCGCCCTCGGCAATAGCGCAGCCGGGGGTGATATTTTGCCAAGTTATTTTTTCGTTGATATCTTTAGCTTGGGTATAATTCATCCTAATTTAACCTCCTCCATAGAGCGCTTTAGAGCAGCCATATTGCCATCGATAACTTGGGGTTTGCTGGCAAATTTATGTTCAAAAGAAGTTTGCATATCCTTAATAAAGGAATCTTGTTCTACCACGCCCGAAACCTTTACTACGGCAGCTAACATGGGGGTATTGGGGAAATTTTTGCCTAAAGTTTCTTCACTGATGCGGCCGGCATCGATGGTGCATACTTTACCGGCATAGCCTTTAAGCAAAGGGCGAATTTGCTCCGGGTTTTTGGCGGAGTTGATAATAATAGCGCCATCATCTTTGAGGCCGGCGGTAACATCCACGCTATTTAGCAGGGTTTCGTCAACCACCACTACATAATCGGGGAAATAGATATTGGAATGGACGGTATTGCGGCTAGAACTTATCCGATTATAGGCAGTAATGGGCGCGCCCATGCGCTCGGGGCCATATTCGGGGAAGCCTTGCACATATTTACCGGTATTAAAGGCGGCGTCGGCCAAAAGAATAGAGGCCGTTTTGGCCCCTTGCCCACCCCGTCCATGCCAGCGGATTTCGATAATATCTTTCATTAGATATATCCTCCTCATATTTTTATATAGTTATTCTACTATATAACTTATAATTGGTCAAGCAAAGATTGAAAATAGTATGCTATAAAAGTTTTACTCAATTTTTTACAAAAAATTGCGGGGGTATTGGGGGCAGAGCCCCCAAGGTCTTAAAAAGGTTTTAAGCCAATACCAAAACGCAGCAAGCAAATCCAAATTGACGGATAAAAGCAGCAAGGAAGCAAAATTGGCTTAAAACCGGCGCCTTTTGGCAAAGCCAAAACAGCCATCAAGATCGAGCCCAAAACCGACAATCTTCAAGGTTGCAATAAAAAGGCTATCGCAAATGAAACTGTTTGCGATAGCCTTCTTTGTAATTTTGCAATTTTAAGTTATAGTGAATCGTCGGTATCGTCGGTATCATCGGTATCATCGGTATCATCGGTATCGTCGGTATCATCGATATCATCGTCACTACTCTTATCATCAGAGCTTTCATCAGTGCTTTCCGCATCTGTATTAGCTGAATCATTATTGGCAGCGGTATTATTAGTAACTATACTATTCTTTTGAGCATTTCCAATCACCAAACCCGAATCAGCCGAGCCGGATTGTTCCATATCCTCTTCTTCCTCCTCCTCTTCCTCTTCTTCTTCTTCTTCTTCCTCTGGCTCATCTGGCTCATCGCCGTTATCGCCTTCATCAACATTATTGACTTCACTATTTTCAATATCTTCTATATCGGCAGCATCCTCATCACCATTCGGATTAGGCTGCTCCTGCTCATTATCTGCGCTTTCGGTTTGCGGCTCATCAGGGGTAGCAGGCATAAGCTCAGCTTCTTGCTCATCCTCTATATCATCATCATCCGCATCGGTAGAATTATCATTATTGTCGGTATTGCTATCCTCAATATCATCATCGTCGGCATCGTCGTCGGCATCGTCGTCGCCATCATCGTCACCATCATCGTCGGCATCATCATCGTCGGCATCATCGTCGGCATCATCATCGGCTTGATCATCTAATAAAATTTGCTCGGAGTTGATTAAAACAGCGGATAAATCCAGGCCGCTTTGTTGCTCGGCTTCTTCTATATAAGTATTATTATTTTTGATATTCTCCAAAACATAGCCGGGAATATCATTAGACTGCATAGATGTAATTTCAATCTGAGGATTCTGCCCCTGCTCATCAGTGCTAATACTCAACAACTCGCCGGGGGATAGCATAAAACTCTCGCCGCTATTTGCCACAATTTCCACCTTGCCGGTTAATAGGCCAAAATAAGATTTTTGATTATTAGCCGCATACATATAACCAGAAGTGCCACGAATACCAGTTACCATGGTAGATGTGCGGATATCCATAGTTTCATGCGCCTCAAGCGGGGCGGTTACATTAAAAAACAAGCCACCTTCATTTAAAACCAGCTCCAGCTGATCACCGTTTTTATATAAAGTACAGTTAGATTGCTCATCAAGCTTTACACTTTTATGATCATCTAAACTAATATAAGCATAACTTTGGGCAGAGGTAGCAACCGTATTACCATCAAAAAGGCGCATGCCCTGGCTAATAGGAATATCGCCATTAGCGGAATCAGCTATATTTACCTGGCCATCGACCTGCTCTAGGCGCATACTGGCCGAAACAACACGATCATTATTAAGCAAAAGCGCAATCGCCGTAATAATAATAACCAAAGCCACACCGCAAATAATTAGAACTTTTTTTGATTTAAACATAGTAGTCACCCCAAATTTTTCTTATATATATTATGCCATGGAATTAATAAAGTGTAAAGAAAAAAAGTCATTTTTCTAAAGATTTAATTAATTTCATAACAAATGTTACCTACAGCAATAACTATCACAAATAGTAATAAAAATAGGACTTAAATTTACAAATTTTACGGTTACATCAAGGCGTTTAATAAGAAAAACGATTGATTTTTGATGCCCAAACACCAATTAATTACAGTATTCGCAACCAATATTAGGAAAACGGGGTAATATTAAAAAAAACCTAATTTAAATTTATGATATTTATGATATCCATGTTTAGCTGGGATTTGCTAATTAATCAAACCATATTTAATTTTAATCCGCTCCAATTTTTCCAGCATTGGCAGGGCGATAATCCAGATAAATATGGCAGTAGCCAGGGCATGGATTAAATCAAAGGGCAGCGCTAGGGCAATGGTGGTTAAATATGTCGACCAATTAAAGCCGGCCTGAAAATTTAAGGTAGCAAAACAGTTCATCACCAAGCCGTATAAAAAAAACGAGGCCCAACCACCAAAAATAGCCAGCACTACCTTATTATGCTTAAGTAGGCCGCTATAAAAAATTGCCCCGGCCACAAAACCAATTAGGCCAAAAGAAAACATTTGCCAGGGTGTCCAAGGGCCTTGACCAAAAAAGAAATTGGAGGTAAAGCCCGAGATTGCCCCCACCAAAAAGCCGGTTTCGCGGCCAAAAGCTACCCCTACAATAATAACTATCGCCACCACCGGCTTAAACTGGGGCAGCATAAAAAAGGCCGCTCGGCCGGCTACCGCCAAGGCGCAAAGCACGGCAATAAGCACTAATTCCCTGGCCTGAGGCTTGCGGCCTTCAAAAATAAGGGCAAATGGTAGCATGGTTTGGCAAATAATCAGCAGCGCAATTAAATAATAATGGCGATTTTCCAAAAAAGAAATTCCCAAATAAATAGTTAATGGTATCAACAGCAATACCAAGCTAGCCAAGACCATGCTTTTGGTGGTAGCCCTGTTTTTGATATATTGCGGCCGCGGGCGCATATCTGCCCATAAGGCAAACATAAATAGCAAAAACGCAGCCAACATCAAAATAAAAGGCAGGCTAAAAGCAATTATTTCACTAAAACTATAATTAATTTGTTGGCCTGGCTCAATATTTAATAAGCGCTGCATTGTGCCAATATTGATATAGCCTAAGCCAATAATTAAGGCCAGGGCTATTGTAGCCATAATTTTGCGCATAAAGCTAATTTGATTGAACAGATTTGGCTTTTTATAAGCAAGCTCCTGCTCTAGCATGTGATCATCTTGATTATCTTGATTATCCTGCTGCTTATTTATAGCGGTAGGCAGGCTTAAAACAGGCGGTTTAGTTGAATTACTAATTTGGCCGCCTAAGGCCTCGATAATTTGCTCGGCGATAATTGCCTTAGCCCAAATATGCCTGGCCAGGCGATTGGCCGCCGTGGTATAAAAATTATTGCCGCCAAAAAAGTTCTGGGTGGGGGCTTGGGCAACTATTTTGCCATCAAATAAAAGGGCGCAATTATGGGCATATTTGGCGGCAAATTCCAAATCATGGCAAACCATAATTATAGCTTTGCCCTCGGACAATAATTGTTGCAAAATAGCTGCTAGCTGGCCTTTAAATTCGGCATCCAGGCCTTTGGTGGGCTCGTCCAATAAAAGCACTTGCGGGCTAAGTAGCAACACCTTGGCCAAAGCCAACCTTTGCTGTTCGCCACCCGATAAATCATAAGGATGCTGCTTAAGCAGGCCTTCTAATTGGCAAAGTTTAATCATTTCGGCCAGGCGCTGCTTTTGGCTACTTAAATCGATTGCGCTTTGCTCAAAAACTTCCTCCAAATCGCTTAGCACTGTTGATTTTACAAATAAAGTTTGCGGATTTTGCGGCAAAACGCCTAAAAACAGGCCATCATCTTGCTGATAAAGCTTAACTTTGCCACGATAAGGCCGATTACGACCGGCCAAAATGCTTAAAGCCGTACTTTTGCCCATGCCATTGCCGCCTAAAATGCTCAAAAACTCGCCCTGATGCAATTGCAAATCAAGGCCTTTAAGAATATCCGCACCCTGCTTTTGATATTTAAACCAAATATCCTTCATTTCCAGCATAAGCTCGCCATGAGCAGGCGCGGAAATCGGCTTTAATTGCTGATAATCGGGATTAGCCGCCAAATGCTGATTTAGCCAATTACGCCCTTCATTTACCGTTAAAGGGCAAGCTAAATCGCTATTTAAAGCCGCATAAATGCGCATGGGGGTGGGCATGGCCGCAAAAAGGCCATGCTTTTGCGCCGCCAAAGCTTGCCCCACTTGATAAGGGCTGCTATCGGCTAGGATTTTGCCATCTTCCAGCACTATCATTCTTTGGGCTAAGGGTAGCACTTCTTCCAGGCGATGCTCAGTCATGATAATGGTTAAGCCCAGCTCGCGATGCAAGCGAGCCACGATATTCAAAAATTCCGAGGCGGCAATCGGGTCTAATTGGCTGGTGGGCTCGTCCAAAATCAAAATCTTGGGCGACATCGCCATAATCGCCGCCAAATTAAGCAATTGCTTCTGGCCGCCCGATAGGCTATGCACATCACGATAAAACCATTCGCCAATACCAAAAAAGGAGGCCATCTCTGCCACCTTTAAACGAATAACTTCCTGCTCAAGCCCTAAATTTTCCAAACCAAAGGCCAATTCATGCCAAACTTTATCGGTAACAATTTGCTGATCGGGGTTTTGCTGCACAAAGCCAATTAGCCCCGAACTTTGCCGTAAATCCAAAGCGGCTAAATCTTGACCCAAACATAGTATGCGGCCGCTAAGCTGGCCATGCGGTGTCATCTGCGGCTTAAGCTGGCGCAATAAAGTGGTTTTTCCCGAGCCGGAAGCCCCACATAAAGCTACAAATTCGCCTTGGCCAATTTTTAGGCTGATATCAGTTAAAACCGGCCTTTGCCGCCGAGGATAGCTAAAACTTAAATTTTCGATTGCGAAACTTTCCATATATAATCCTCGTATAAGTCGATAAATAGTGGTAGCAGGCAAAGCAGGGCATAGGCCAGCCAAATGCTTAGCCGCTGGGGGCTAAAATCTAAGGGGCTTAATTGGGGGAAATAATTAAAATAAAGCCCACCTTTTAGGGCATTAATTATAATATAGATGGCTAATGCCAGCAAAAGTGCCAAGGCCAGGCTATCCCGCTTTTGCCAGCTATAGATAGCAAAATTACTGCGTTTGGGCAGGCCATAACCACGGCTGCGCATGCTATCGGCGGTATCGATGGCATTTTCTAAGCTTAGGCTAAGCATAATCGATAGCAAGAGCGCACCTTGCCTGATTTTGGCAATTAAACCACGCTTGGCAGTTTGCCTGCCCAAATCTTTTTGGGCGGCGGCTACCGCTTTAAACTGCTCGCTAAAACGAGGCACAAAACGCAAAACCATCGATAATACCAAGGATAAGGCCGGAATTAAGCGCCCGAATAGGTAGATAAATTTATCGGATGTCATAATTTGATGATAGCAAGAAAACCAGCAAATAACCGCCGCCAGCATGGTAGCAGCGGCTAAGCCATAAATAATCGATTCTAAAGTAAGCGGATTGCCGCTGGGTAAATAGCGTAAAATTGTCATACCTTGATGATTAAAGGCCGGGTTTAAAATGGCCGTTAAAATGATTAATGGCAAAAGGATTTTTAAGTAAAAAGCCCAGGCCTTGCGCCCTTTAAGCAATGAAGAATAGATAAGGGCACAGCTTAAGGAAATAAGCAGGCAAATAGGATCCATAAAAATCATGCTAAAGGCCAAAACAAAGGCAAAAAAGCTAAAATTAAGCAGCGGATGATAAGCCGCAAAGCCAAAATTCATTATAATCCCCGCCCAACATCAAGGCCTAAATCACAGGTATAATACCAAATTATCGTATCGCCATCCTGCAATTGATAGCGGCTGGCCCCATAATTTGGGAACCAATCATTAACTTGATAAACCCAGCCCGAGCCTTCGCCGCAATCAAATTCATATAAATTGGCAATGCCCTCGATATAGGCGCTATTATAAAAAGGCGTATTAACAAATTCTAAATGGATAGCGGCCTGCTTAAGCTCCCGTTCCAGCACATTAAATACGCTTTCGCCCTCATAAAAGGTTATTTGCTTAGCAGCTAATACCAGGCCATCGGCAGGCACAATTGCTTGCTTTTCGCTAGCTAAATCGTCGATATTGGCCAATAAGGTATCGCAGCGAATTTCCAGGCTGGCCGTATAAGCGGTGGAGCTGATCACAGCATTTTCCGGCTCGATCGGCTGCGGTGCATCGGCCGGGATTTCGGCTTGATCGAATAAATCCTGCACGGTGGTGGCCTGCTCGGTAGCTTGGTCGGCAATTTGATTTTCGCCGGCATCCAAGCCTACTAAGCCGCCTTGGGCAGCTGCGGCAGCATCGGCCGCTGCCTGCTCGGGATCTAGCTCTACCTCCAAATCGGCAATAGCGTCGATTTGCTGGCTTTGCTCCTCCAAGGCCTGGGTAACGGCATCGGCAGCATTTTGCTGATCCTCCTCTATTTGGGCGGCGGCTTCCTCGGCGGCAGCTTCGGCGGCAGCCTCTAAATCGGCGGCTTCTACCGTTTCGGTAGCCGGTGCCGGGGCAGGTTGAGCAGGTTGTGGCGCAGGCGCTGTATAGCCGCCGCTGCTACCACCGCTATCACCGCCCAGCCAAACTAAAAGGGCGATAACTACAATAAAAATTGCGGCCATTACTAATAATTGCTTGGTTTGACTTGACATAAATAACTCCTTAATTAATCAACTGTGCTTTAAGCATAAAGTTATAGAGCATCAAAGCAATATCCCCACGGCTAGCTGCCTGATTGGGATTAATTGCCAATTCCGATTTATCCAAAATGCCTTCATAATAGCAAAAGGCCAAGGCCGGCTGCGCCCAAGAAGCCGCCAACACATAATCGCTAAACGAGGCCAATTGATTACGGGTGGCCTGCACATCATAATCCGTATTCATGCCTGCTAAAGCGGCTGCACGGCTAATCATCACCGCCGCTTCTTGCTTGCTTACTTGCTCTAAGGGTGCAAAAATTTCGGCACTGCGCCCGGTAATTAAACCATAAGCAGCCGCCGTACTAACATCTTGATAATACCAGCTAGACGGGCTAACATCATCAAAATCAAGTGGAGTGCTTGCCTTAAGGCCTAAAGCTCGCACCAATAAGGCCGCAAATTCGGCACGGGTAATGCCATCATTAGGCGCAAATAAATCCTCGGTTTTGCCTTCGATGATATTGCGAATAGCCAAAGCAATAACCGCCTGCTCAATCGCAGGATCATCACTGATATCATCAAAACTGACACTTTCTGTTATCGGTAAAATTTGAATATCCTGATGCTTGCCGCTTAGGCCATTAACAAGCGGCGGCGCATTATCATCAATAGGTGGATTAGAGCTGATTTGATAAAGCGAATCTAGCCCCTTAGCTGCCCGATCAAGGGCAATCATCGCCAATAAGCCCTGCTCGCTGGAAATTAAATTTTCCCGATCATCGCCGATAATATGAACAAAGCTGCCATCATCCAAGCGGTATTTTAGCAAATTATCAACCACAGTTTGGCCATTTTTTACAAAGCGGCTATCATTATAATCTATGCCCAAACTGCTTAAAGCGACAATCACCTGGGCCATACTTTCAAAATTAGCGCTACCAAAGCTGCTAAAGCTACCATCTGCGCTTTGCATGGCCGATAGGGCATTAAGAGCAGCATCGCTGGCCTGCTTAACTGCGGCCTGCTCCTGATAGGGCGCTAAGGCAATTAAGGCCATGGCCGTGATATCGGCATCGGCAACCGTACCGCTGCTATTTAAGGAAAAACCGCCATCGGGCAATTGCTTATCCAGAATATAATCGATATAATTTTGGCGCCCGGCATTGATGGCAAAATCGGAAGTGGGCACTTGATAAGCGCCGCTATCAAGGGCGATTAAAGCCCAAATCGGCCCATTAAGGCCTTGCCAAATTACCTGATTATGATCGGCAAGCGGCAAAAGCAAATCATAATCACCCACTTGGCGCACATCTTTGCCCAAGGCGGTTAAGGCCAAAATTACCCGCGAATATTCGGTATATTTTTTATCATGCAAAATACCCTCATTTTGGCTTAAAAGATTATTAAGGGCATGATAATAACTATCAAAATAGCTGCTATCTATGTTTAGGCCGCTTAAGGCTAAGCCCATAATCAGCCATTCGCCACCGGCAGAAGCCACCGTAGGATTAGGCACTTGCTCTTGTAAATAGGCGGCGGTTTGTTCAATCATGGTCGGCCAATCCTGCTCGGCGGCAAGGGCCGACGGCGCATTAAATAAACCGCTAAAAATCAATATAATGGTACAAATAAGCAATAGTTTTTTCATAATATCCCCTTAAAATACAAAAAGCAGCCTTAAAAAAGCTGCCGTTTTGTGATAAATCAAATTTAAATAAGGTCGGTCTTCTGACTTATGCCTAGCGGGTTGGCTTTTGGCCAATTCCCTACGTTCCCTTGCCTTCCCGGTTACCCAGTGGCTAAATAAGGATAAACTCAGCATTTACAGCGGCGGCACCGTTCGGGATTTACACCCGATTCCCATTTACCTTAAATTTTGTATTCAGATTAGCTTATTATATCTTGATTTGGCGCTGATGTCAAGGATTTATCTAGGCCTTATGCCCTTCCTTGCGCCCTTCGGCTCTTAATTCCATAATCGCATCACGATATTGCGCGGCCGCCTCAAATTCCAGGCGGCGCGAGGCCTCTTTCATCTCCTTTTCTAAGGAGCGAATCAGTTTTTCGCGCTCTTTGGCCTTAAGCGGCTTATGCTCCTTTAGCTCTTTGGGCGTAGAGCCTTGGGGAATAATTGCCGAAATAATATCTTTTACTTCTTTGATAATAGTTTGGGGGCTAATATTATGCGCCAAATTATGCTCGATTTGTTTGCTGCGGCGGCGATCGGTTTCGTCGATGGCGGCCTGCATGCTATCGGTGATTTTGTCGGCATAAAGGATAACTCGTCCATTTTGATTGCGTGCCGCCCGGCCGATAGTTTGGATTAAAGAACGTGCCGAACGCAAAAAACCCTCTTTATCGGCATCTAAAATTGCCACCAGGCTTACCTCGGGGATATCCAAGCCCTCGCGCAGCAAATTAATGCCCACCAGCACATCAAATTGCCCCAGCCGCAAATCGCGGATAATGGCCATTCGCTCTAAAGTTTTGATATCGGAATGCAAATAGCGCACTTCTATACCCTGATCCTTTAAATAATCGGTTAAATCCTCGGCCATACGCTTGGTTAGGGTGGTGATTAGGGTGCGCTCGTTTTTGGCTATGCCGGCTTGAATTTGCAGCAATAAGTCGTCAATCTGGCCTTTAATGGGGCGAATTTCGATCAGCGGATCTAAAAGCCCGGTGGGGCGTACCACCTGCTCCACAATTTTTTGCTGCCATTTGGCCTCATAATCGCCGGGGGTGGCCGATACATAAATCAGCTGATTGCTTTTATCTTCAAATTCATTAAATTGCAAGGGGCGATTATCCTTAGCCGAGGGTAGCCTAAAACCATAATCGATCAACTGCTGCTTACGGCTGCGATCGCCCTCATACATGCCCCTAATTTGGGGCAAGGTGGCATGCGATTCGTCAATGATAATCAAAAAATCATCGGCAAAATAATCCAGCAAAGTATAAGGCGGCTCGCCCTCTTCGCGGGCGGTTAAATGGCGGCTATAATTCTCGATGCCGCTGCAATAGCCCAGCTCTTCCAGCATCTCCAAATCAAAATTGGTGCGCTGCTCTAATCTTTGCGCCTCTAAAAGTTTTTCTTCCGCACGCAATTTTTGCAGGTTTACGGCCAATTCCTCACGGATTAAAGCTAAAGCATTTTGCAGCTTTTCGGCCTTGGTGATATAATGATTGGCCGGATAAACGGCAATGCGCTCGGGGCTAAACAAAACCTCGCCGGTTAGGGTATCGATTTTGCTAAGCCGCTCCACTTCGTCGCCAAATAATTCGACCCGATAAGCATAATCGCCCGCACCTGCCGGAAAAATATCAACAATATCGCCCTGCACCCTAAAAGTACCACGATGAAAATCCATTTGATTGCGACTATACTGCATATTCACCAATTGGCGCAGCATAATCTCGCGATCTAAGGTTTGGCCTACGGCTATTTGCAAGCTTAAATCCAGATAATCGGCCGGATCGCCCAAGCCGTAAATGGCCGAAACACTGGCCACAATCAAAACATCACGGCGCTCTAGCAGCGAGGCTGTGGCCGCATGGCGCAGCTTTTCGATTTCGTCATTAATCGAGGCATCTTTGGCAATATAGGTATCGCTGGAGGCTATATAGGCCTCGGGCTGATAATAATCATAATAGCTAACAAAAAATTCGACGGCATTTTCGGGAAAAAACTCCTTAAACTCGCCGCAAAGCTGGGCGGCCAAAGTTTTATTATGGGCAATAACCAAGGTGGGGCGATTAAGCTTAGCAATAACATTGGCCATGGTAAAAGTTTTACCACTGCCGGTTACACCAAGCAAGGTTTGATGGCGCAAGCCCTGCTCAACACCGGCGGCCAATTGCTCGATAGCTTGCGGTTGATCGCCCATGGGTTGATAAGGGCTATGCAAAATAAACTTTTTATCGCTAATTTGCAATTTAGTTTTGATATCCATAATGCTCCTTATTTTGGCTAATTAGCCCTTAGTTGCCTTTAATGCGGCAATCCAATTGATCATATGTAGCCGAAATGGCAGCAATTTGCTCGCGTAGGCGCTTCATTTCGGTCATGACGGGATCGGGCAAGTTGATTTGATCTAAATCGGCCGAAGGCATTCTTTCGGTTTTTTGCTTAACAATGCGCCCCGGTATCCCTACCACCGTGCAATTGGGCGGCACTTCTTTAAGCACCACCGAATTAGATCCTACCTGGCAATTATCGCCAATTTTAAAAGGGCCTAATACCTTAACGCCCGAGCCAATTAAAACATTATTGCCAATAGTGGGATGGCGCTTGCCGCTATCTTTACCGGTGCCGCCTAAGGTAACCCCATGGTAAATGGTGCAATTATCGCCAATTTCGGCGGTTTCGCCGATTACAATGCCCATGCCATGATCGATAAACAAATTATTGCCAATTTTGGCGCCGGGATGAATTTCGATACCGGTAAAAAAGCGGCCGCTTTGTGAAAAAAAGCGAGCTAAAAAGAACAAATTATGCCTGTAAAAAAAATGCCCTATTTTATGCCAAACCAAGGCATGGAAGCCGGCATAAAGCAAAATAACTTCCAGTACATTTTTTGCAGCCGGATCTTTTTCGGCCATATTGCGTGCATCGCTTAATAAAGACATATAATCCCTCCGCATGGCCAGCCCGGCCAGTATTATACCCTAGTAATTTACTAAGATATGAATATTATATACCCTGTTTTAAACAAATGCAATAGGCAAATTAAATTTATTATTAATTATTATTATTTAATTGCAATAATCTGGCCTTTACCTACACTAATTTGCAGGCCTTTTTTAATTAATAAGGCCATAGCAATACTAAGTAGCAAAGTATTTAAATGGCCGATAGCGCCAAATTCTATAGCTAGCAGGCCTTGATTATAATAGGCGGCGGCTATAATATGGCCGCTTAAAATGCCCAAACTTAGGCCGCCAATTAGCATTGCATTTTTGCGGCTGATAATTAAAGCAGCAATGGCCGCCAGCAAAGGCAATAAAATATAGCTATCAAAAGGCAATCGGGCCAGCCACCATAAAAGGCCGCTATTATACAAAAAGCAAATTACACCGCTTAGCAGGGCAATCAGGCAAATATGCCAGCGGCTGCGGCCATCAGCCAGCACTAAAAGGCGCAGTCCAAAAATTAAGGCGCAAAGGCCTCCCAAGTTTAAATATAGGCTAGCTAAGTTAATATTAATAAATGTTGCCAATAATAGTATAAACATCATCAAAAGCATTTTAGGGCAATTAAACCCCAGATCATAGCAAAGGCTACGCGGATATCCTTTATATAAACACCAGCTAAATGGCAGCAAAAACATAAAACCCCAAGCAATATCAATCATCATATCCCTCCTTTGTTTTAGATGCTGTCAACAATATTATAACCAAAAGTAATTTATCTAAACCGCTGCCATTGCTAAATTCTACTATTTATGCTATAATAAGCCAACATAATTATTATTACCTAAGGGAGCACCGATAATGCCAGCAAAAATAGCCGCTATTTTGTTTTGTATCCTAATTAATTTAGCTTTAATCACTAATCAAGCCCAAGCTCAGCCGCTATACGAGGCCGAGGCGGCGGTTTTGGGCAATTTGGGGCTTTTTTTGGGCACCGAACATGGCTATGAATTAGAGCGTGCCGCCAGCCGTGCCGAGGCGGCCGTGGTTTTGGTGCGTTTAATTGGCAAAGAGCAATTTATTGCCGAATATAATTATCAAACCCCTTTTAATGATTTGCCGGTTTGGGCAGAAGATCATATTGCTTATCTTTATCATCAGGGCATTGTTAATGGTATGAAAAGCGATCTTTATGGGGCAATTTATCCGCTAACCGTTCAACAATATTGCGCCCTTATGCTGCGCAGTTTAAATTATACGGAAACCGCCGGCGATTTTAGCTACAACCAAACCCTAGCCAAAGCCACCCAAATTGGGCTTATCAATGCCGAGCAGGCGGCTGATTTAATCAATAATCAAAATATCGATCGTGATTTGATGGTGGCTATTGCCTATAATGCCCTAAGCTGCACTTTTAAAAATGAAAATATCACCCTTTTGGAAATGTTGTATCTGGAAAATGCCATTACCGGCGCCCAATTACAAGCTATCGGATACGATGCCAATTTAGCGCCTTTAATTGCCCAAATTTTGCAAGAAGAGCAAATTGCACCGCTGCTAGATGAGGAGATTAGGCAAGAGCGCGAACAAGGTTTAGATGATGCCAATGATAGCCCCGATATGGCCGAGCAAATTAGTATTCCTTATTTACTCGATGGCGTGCTAGAGGGCATTTTTACTATTAATGATATTAATTATATGGATAATTTGGATTATTATAGCTTTATTGCGCCGCAAGATAGCCAATTGCTGGTAATAGCCTCTTTAGCAGCAGATACTAAAGCCGATTTGCTACAAAATCTGCGCATCTCGGTAGCTACTGAAGAAAATGGCCAGCTGCAAATTATTTCGCGAGTATATGAGGCCATTGATAATCTGGATCAAAAAACGGTTATTTTGGCACAGGCCGAGATTGAAGCCGATCGCCAGTATTATATTTGCATTCATTATTATGATGATGCTATATCCCAGCCTACGGCCTATCAAATGCAAGTTAGTTTGGATAATTAATTTAGATATGTAAGCGAGCTATTGCAATTTATTAAAATGGCCAATATGGCACAATTTTATTGCAATAGCTCAATTTTAGCAGATAAAGTTAGCCTTGGGTGCGAATGGTAGAAGCGGAGCTATTAACTGCCGAAGTATGGCCTTGAGATAAAGCTTGCTCGGCAAAAGCAACCATTTTTTTGGTCATATTACCGCCAACATAACCGTTTTGACGCGAAGAAAGCTGACCTTTATCAATTTGATCATAGTTAGAAATACCAAGTTCGCTGGCTACTTCCATTTTAAAGTTCTTTAAAGCGGAAGAAGCGGCAGGAACAGTGGGATTATTATTGTTTCTGCTCATTTGTTTTTCACCTCCTTTTTCGGTGTTGATACTATTGTGTGCAGCGGCCTAATTATCTATACATCTTTTTATTTCCTTTTTTATCCACCTTGATATCCCCTGCTAAACAGCCTACAACCTTAAATAATGATGATAATTATCGGCATTTACAATAGGATGAACAGCCTGAGCAATAGCCGCAGCTAGGATTTGGGCATTATCTTCGATTAGCTGATCGATATCTTTAGGCGTTACAATTAAATTGCCTGCAAAATTGGCCAATACTTGCTTGCAAATAAGCTCTGCGATGGGCTGATTTTGCGGATACCCCCGCCCTTGATTTAAAGCTTGTTCTTGATATTTGGCCTGCTCTTGCTCATATAAATTTAAAGCTTCGTAGATAATAAACTGGCAATTTACCACCATCGGCACGCCAATGGCAATTAGGGGAATCTTTAAGCTTTCCTTATCTATGCTCATTCTTTTATTGCCTAAACCCGAACCGGGATTGATGCCGCTATCGGTAATTTGAATGGAATTAGCCAAGCGGCTAACACTGCCGGCTGCTAGGCTATCGATGGCAATTATGGCGGCCGGCTTAATATTTGCAGCCACCGCCTTAATAATTTCGGCCGTTTCGATGCCGGTAATGCCCAGTACCCCGGGGGCAAGGGCTGCCACCGGCCTTAAACCGGCCATTATTTTGGCATCGCTAATTTTAAATAAATGGCGGGTAGCAAAACTATGCTCGATAACCTTAGGCCCTAAAGCATCGGGTGTGGCCTGATCATTGCCTAGGCCAATTAGCAAAATCGGGCTTTGCTCATCAAAAGGCGGCAAAAGCGATTTAAGCTTATTGCCAACTAGGCTTGCGATATTATCAATATAATCATCGGCATTAATAGACGGAATATCTATTGTAATATAAACACCCATTTTTTTGCCAATTTTTTGAGCAGCCTCCTCGCTCAAAACCTCGATGGTGGTTATCTTGATATTATCAATTTGCTCGATATTTTCGCTAATGCCGGCAATTTCCTGATTGGTTTTGCCGCGCAAAATTTGGCTGGCTTCGCTAATTAAATCCAGATTAGCAATTTGCAAATCGGGAAAAAACTTATTTTGTTGCATAAAATCACCTCGCTTTATCGACATAGTATAACCGATATTTGATTAAATTACTTAACTTAGCAGGAAGTGCTATAACTAAAAGAGAATAAAAAAAGCAGAACCCTTAAAAGGGCTCTGCATTAAACGAGTAAAATCAGCTTAAACTAATTATACTCGGAAAATGGAAAGGGCTTGCCTTTCCTAAAGCTATTATTAGCAATTTTAACTTTTTTATACTTAATTTTTTTGCTAATTTTTAGGAGGTTATTGTGCGGATTATCGCAGGTACGGCCAAAGGGCGTATTTTAAAAACTGCCGCCGGCCTAAATACCCGCCCCACGGCCGATCGGGTTAAAGAGGCCATCTTTAGTGCCCTTTATCAAAAAACGATTGGCGCTAATATTTTAGATGTATTTGCCGGTAGCGGGGCTTTTGCCCTGGAAGCTTTAAGCCGTAATGCAGCTTATGCCACTTTAATCGAGCAAGATAAGGCCGCAATTTGCGCCATTAATGCTAATATTGCCAACTGTGGCTTTGAGCAAAAAACCCAGCTTTTAAAGGGCGATGCCCTTAAAATTTTGGCTAAGCTTAATCAGCAATATCAACTGATTTTTTTAGATCCACCTTATAATCAAGGCCTGCTAAATCCGGTTTTAGCCTTAATTGCCCAAAAGCAATTATTGGCCGCAGGCGGTTTAATTATCATCGAAACAACCACCAAAGATAGCGAGCTTATTTGCCCTTTAAATTTGCAAATTAGCAAAAAGGCCTGCTATGGCCAAACCACTATCTACTATATAATGGAAGGAGCTTGATTGATGGAAATCCATAAAGTTTTGCAGGAGATGGAAGAACATATTACCAATGCCTCACGCATCCCTTTAACCGGCAAAGTAATGGTTGATGGGGATTTAATTTTGGAGTTTATCGACAAAATTCATGTATCTTTGCCCGAGGAATTAAAAAGGGCCCAGGAAGTGCTAAAGCATAGCGATAAATTGATGGAAAGCATGGAAAGCCAAAGCAAATTAATCCTAAGCGATGCCCGCGAGCAGGCCGACAAGCTGGTTTTAGATACCGAGGTCTATCAATTAGCCTTGCGCAGAGGCGAAGAAGTTATGCGCCAGGCCGAGGCCAATGCCGCCAGTTTGCAGCAGGATTCTTTGATTTGGTCGGATGATGTATTGCATCAATTAGAGCTTAATTTGGAAAAAGTTATTTTTTCGATTAAGCAAAATCGTGAGGATTTACGTAGGTATCCGGTAACCGGGGAGAATCAGCAGGATTAATAATATACATTAAACCTTGGGGCTCTGCCCCAAACCCCGCAAACTTTTAAAAAGTTTGACCAATATTTATGCTTCTCGCATTAGTAGCCTTGCACATAGGCCGATTATTAATAGAATTGTGGCTAGGCTTAAGCTGTATTGCCAAATTATACTGCTATCTATGATTAGCGGCACGCTGATGGGGGCGCTGGGTAGGGCTAGTTTTTGGCAAAGTAGATGCATTGCCCAATAGGATATTAGCCCATGTAGCAGGCGGCTGATCATATATAATCTAATCTTAATTCCGCAATCGGCCACCATGGCCGCTACTTGCGCCTGCACCGAAAAGCCGCCAAAGGCCAAAATAGCGGCGATAATCGGCAAAATTTGGCCTAAAGCCAAGCCCGATTGCACAGCCTGTTCAATACCCAGGCTCATTTCCCAGATGCCATAGGATAAAGCGCTGGCCAGCCCCGGGCTAAGCCCCAAATTATAAAGCGGTCTTAGCAAAAAGCTTAAAATTCCGCCCTGTTCCAGCATGGCCAGCAAAACAGCAAAAAATGTCATATAGCAGCCGATTAAGCTAATATTGGTAAAAGAGGCATAAGCGGCCTTTTTTAGCAAGTTACCAATGCTGATTTGCTCTAAAACTTGTTTATGTACAGCGCTATTTAAAGGCGCTGTTTTTATTTGCCGATAATCTTTTTTAGCTAAAAAACCCAGGCCAATACCAATCAGCAAATTGCCGCCATAATGAACCAGCATCAAAGCACCGGCTAGCTGGGGGCTTGCTAATAAGCCTGCCGCCAAAGCAACACTAATATAAAGCGGGCTGGCATTATTGGTAAAGGCAATTAGGCGCGCGCCTTCTTCGGCATTAATTTGGCCGCTTTGATAAAGCCCGGCCGAAATTGCCGCCCCACCGGGAAATCCCGAGCTAAAACCCAGCAAAACCGCCAAAGCGGCCGCCCCCGGCAAGCGGAATAAAGGGCGCATCAACGGATTTAGCAGCCGCGACAAATGCGGCACCAAGCCCAATTTAAGCAAAAGTTCGGCGCTGATAAAAAAGGGCAATAATGATGGCAATATCATCCGCCACCATAAATTTAGGGCGGCCTGAGCCGCTTTTACCGCCTCGGCCGGGAAGATTATCATGGCCAACATCATCATAATTAGGCCTAAACTAAAAATTACTACCGTTTTTATGCCCATTTTAACAACTCCTTAGAAAAAATCTTAATTTGCTATTGCCGTAATAAATTAACTTGTGATATAATAAATAAGTATTGCTTTAAAAGTATTACTTAAATAATAGTTTCGGGAGGATTATTAATGAAAATCTTAGTTTTAAACTGCGGTAGCTCTTCTTTAAAGTATCAATTATTTAATATGGAAGACGAAAGTGTAATGGCCAAAGGTTTAGTGGAGCAAATTGGTTTAGATGGTTCGGTATTAAATCATCAAAAAACCGGTCAAGACAAAAAGAAAATTTTGGCCGATATCCCCGATCATGGTGTAGCAATCGAGCTGGTTGTAGCTGCTTTAACCGATAAAGAGCATGGCGTAATCAGCGATATGAAGGAAATTAATGCTGTTGGCCATCGCACCATTCATGGCGGCCCGATTTCCGAAGCAAGCCTAATTACCGAGCAAGTTGTAGCTACCATGGAAGAAATGATCGACTTAGCTCCTTTACATAATCCGCCCTGCATAACCGGCATTAGAGCTTGCGAGCAAAAAATGCCCGGCGTGCCGATGGTTGGCGTTTTTGATACCGCTTTCCATCAAACCATGCCCCCTGTATCCTATATGTATGCGCTTCCCTATGAATATTATGAAAAATATAAAGTGCGTCGTTATGGTTTCCATGGTACCTCGCATCGTTTTATCAGCAAGCGTGCATTAGAGCTGATGGGCAATCCCGATCATAGCAAAATTATTTCTTGCCATTTGGGCAATGGTTCTTCTTTATGCGCCATTGTGGACGGCAAATCCTATAATACCACTATGGGCTTTACCCCATTAGAAGGCCTAATCATGGGTACACGTTCCGGCGATTTCGATCCGGCCATTGTTCCTTATATCATGGAAAAGGAAAATTTAACTACTGCTCAACTTAATAATGTATTGAATAAAAAGTCGGGCTTAGCCGGTATTTCCGGGGTTAGCAGCGATATGCGTTATATCGAAGAGGCTGCTGCTAAAGGTGATGAAAAGGCTCAACTTTCTTTAGATATGTTTAATCAGCGTGTAGTTAGCTATATTGGCGCTTATGCTGCGCAGATGAATGGCGTGGATGCTATCTTATTTACCGCCGGCATTGGCGAAAACGGCACCGAAACCCGTGAAGCTATCTGCAAGCAATTGGAATATTTGGGCGTAGAGTTTGATGCCGAGGCAAACAATTGCCGTGGCAAGGAAGTTTTGATTTCCAAGCCTAATTCCAAGGTTAAAGTTTATGTAATTCCTACTAATGAGGAATTGATGATTGCCCGTGATACCATGGAATTAATAAAATAATTGGCTAAAAACCGCTATTTTATTAAAAATAGCGGTTTTTTTTATTGACATCACAAGGATTTACTTATATAATAGTAAAGTGTGTTTTTAGATTTTGCCATTTTGGGAGAATGTATGTTAAAAGTAGATTTGGCTAAAATCAAATATCAGCCCGGAGCTAAGGCCGGCCTTGATTTGGCGGTAATGCTTTGTGCTAGGGATTATAATTATAGCGATATTGAGTTTGCGGCTCCTGTAATTTTTGAGGGGCAGGCTAGCAATGATAAGGGCAATATAGTAGTGGAAGGCCTGCTTAAGGCTCAGATTATTCAGGGTTGTCATCGTTGTGGCGAGCAGCAAAATATTGATATAGCGGCTGATTTTAAGGAAATATACAGCCATCTGGAGGCCAAGCCCGATTTAGAGGGCGAGCAAGATATTCATCAGTTTAGCGGTGACAGCCTAGATTTTAGTGAACAGGCCTTGGCTGCTTTATTTATGGAATTACCGATGAAGACTTTGTGTTCGGCTAATTGCAAAGGTATATGCCCATTATGCGGCATTAATCTTAATCAAGCTCAATGTACTTGTAAAGAGCAGGAAATAGATCCTCGTTGGCAAAAATTGCAAGATTTAATCAATGAAAGTAAATAGTACTTAGTTGCGCCTACCAATTGAGGGGTAACCAAGCCGACTAATTTGCAGCATTATTTGAAAGGGGTGTTTTAAATGGGTGTACCAAAAGGAAAAACTTCGAAGGCTAATAAAAGAATGAACCGTGCAGCACGCTATAAGCTAGAAGGGCCGGCTATCAACAGCTGCCCTCAGTGCCATGCCTTAAAGCAACCGCATCATGCTTGCCCGGAATGTGGCCACTATAAGGGTCGCGAAGTAGTAGCTACCGAAGCTAATTAATAAACTAAACATTAAAGCAGGGATATCGCAATTATTTTGTGATATCCCTGCTTTTTTTGGGATGTTTTTGATTGTCTGGGGGGGGATTGCCCCAATGGCATTAGGTTAGCCAAACCTATATAATCCGAACCAAAGCAAAGCACCCTAAAAAGCTAGCAATCGAAGATAAGTCAAGATATCAAAAGCAGCTAGCGAGTAGAAAAACCTACTAAACTAGCAAATGTAGTTGGAGCGGTATTTTTAATTTTCCAGGTGGGGCGGTTTTTGCCCCGTCTGGGAAATTAAAAATAAAGGCCGCAATGTTTGAGGAGCGAAGCGACGAGTTATGCGGCCTTAGCGGAAACGAGTCCACATTACAGGCGTGCCCCGCGCTTCGCAATTAGCGGTCGTTTTTGGTTACTTTTTGCGACCAAAAAGTAACAACCCCCTCTGCGACCAGAGGAAATAAACTCACAAATGTAGGCGAGGGCAGAAAAACCTTTCAACCCACGAAGTACAACCCAAAATAAATATCCGCCGATAAATGTAAGCAACCTATAACCCAGCTAACAACAGGCAACAGCAAAAAAGGCAAACCGAACAACACACGAAATAAAACCCAAACAAACTATCCGCCAAAAAACATAAGAAACCCACAACCCAGCTAACAAAAAGCAGCAAAAAAAACACAACCGAACCCAGTTCGGATTATATCAACAAGGCTAATTAAAAGAAAGAAGATCAAAAAATAAAAAAATAGCGAAATATTGTCAAAAAAAACAATATTTCGCTACTCAATTTAATTAGTTTGCTTATTCCGCAGCAGCTATTGCTGCCTGCAAATTAATACTACCGGTATAAATAGCTTTGCCAATTATTACAGCAGCTACTCCCATTTCCTTCAGTTTGCGCACAGCCTCTAAATTGGATACCCCTCCGGCAGTAATTACCTTTAAATCACCACTTTTGATAATCTCCTCAATAGCACTGTAATTAGGCCCCTTTAACATGCCCGAACGACGCAAATCAGTATAAAGAATCTGGCTAATCCCCAATTCCTTTACCTTCTCTAATTGCCTTTGCACTGTAGTGCTAACCGCCGTTTCAAATCCCTCACTGGTAACCATACCATCACGGCCGTCTATGCCGGCTAAAATTCGCTCGCCATAACGCTCCACCGCCTCCGATACCAAACCGGGATCGCGTAACATAGCCGACGATAATACCACCCGCTTTACACCCAAATCCATCAAGGTGTTAATATTGCCAATAGTGCGTATGCCACCCGATAACTGAATATCTACCGCCCCACTATCAACAATCTCCTGGATAATCCGCAAATTACATAGATGGCCGGAAAATGCCCCATCTAAATCATTAATATGAACCAAGTTGGCGCCGGCTTGTTTAAGCAATAATACCTGCTGTAAAGGGTCGCCGGAATAAATATTATGCGCTGCTGCCATATCGCCTAAAACGCGCGAGCATGCGCCTTCCCTTAAATCAAGGGCCGGGATAATTTGCAAAAAGCTCAGTCCTTTCTTATTGCTATTACTGTTATTACCACTAGCCACAGAATATCTAAGATACCCGGGCTATCAACAATTAAATCTTCGACAAAAAAACGTCTATCCCCTGCTTTAAAATAAAAAAAGCTGCATCAAATGATGCAGCTGTTTTAGATGATAAATTAATTCCACTTGCGCTTTCTGGCAGCTTCCGCTTTTTTCTTCCTTTTAACACTGGGTTTTTCATAATGTTCATGTTTGCGGATTTCGGCCATAACGCCCGATTTTTGGCAGGTACGCTTAAAACGGCGCAAAGCGCTGTCTAAGGACTCATTTTTCCCAACTCTAACTTCACTCATAATCTACCCTCCCCTCATGGAACCAATAGAGTGTTAAAAAACACACTCTAGTAATTATATATCAAAAATCAGATTACGTCAACTACTGAACGCAAAATAAATAATTTTATTTTTTATTCGCCAACAAAAGAACCTAAAGCCTTACCACCAATTAAATGATAATGCAAATGCGGCACTTCCTGCCCCGAATTTGCCCCAATATTGGTGATTAAGCGATAACCATCAGCCGCAATGCCCAGCTCTTCGGCAAGCTTGGCCGCCCGATAATTAATTTGCCCCAATAGTTGCACATGCTCTTCTTTAGCTTGGGCTAAAGAAGCAATATGCAATTTAGGAATAATCAAAACATGCTTAGGCGCTTTGGGGTTGATATCGTAAATCGCAATTAAATGCTGATCTTCGTATAAAATATTAGTATCTAACTCGTGATTAGCAATTTTGCAAAAAATACAATCGGCCATCATTATCCCTACTTTGCAATATTTTAGCAGCACTTAAAAATAAGCTACTGAGATATATTCTATTTGCTTTAAGAATATTCCTTCTTAATAAGTAGATTTTTTATAGCAGCTTACAGCAATGGCGCAAAAGCCTTCAAAAAAGCACGCGTTAAACGGCGAGGTAATGAAAATAAATTACTGTCCTCACGGCGAATTTCCTGGCATAATTGCAGCCCATTTAAAAAATCTTCGCGCATGGCAATAATCGAAGCCGTTTTATAAAGCCAACAGCCACATTCAAAATGCAAAAATAAACTGCGATAATCCAAATTAATTGTGCCCACCGTACCATAACAATCATCAGCCACAAAGGTTTTAGCATGAACAAAGCCGGGTGTATACTCATAAATGCGCACATTGGCCTCCAATAATTGGGCATAATGGGCACGGCTGGCCGCCAAAACATACCATTTATCGGGGATAAAGGGCAGCATAATACGCACATCTACCCCGTTTTTGGCAGCATTAATTAAAGCGGTTTGGGTTTCATTATCCAAAACCAAATACGGGGTTTGAATATATATATAATCATTAGCCTTGCCAATTAAATTTAGATAAACATTTTCGCCCACAGCCTCTTCATCCAGGGGATTATCGCTATAAGGCTGCACAATACCCCAATCACTGGTTTTGGCAATTTTATCCTGCTCCGGCAGCTCATAAGAAGGGCGGTATTGATTATAATCCTCGTCGGAGCCGCAAATATAATCCCACATCGATAAAAAGAATACCGTTAAGCTCCAAACCGCCTCGCCTTTAATCATTATCGCCGCATCGCGCCAATGGCCAAACTTTTTGAAGGCATTAATATATTCATCGGCCAAATTAATGCCGCCGGTAAAACCGGTTTTGCCATCAATAACAAAAATTTTACGATGATCGCGATTATTAAGCCGCGGCGATAATACCGGCATTACCCGATTAAAAGGATAACATTTAATGCCATAGCTGCGCAAAGTTTTATGATAATTACGCGGCAAGGTAAGTATACAGCCAAAATCATCATAGATAATTCTAACATCGATGCCGGCCCGGGCTTTTTCTTTAAGGATGCTTAAAATACTATCCCACATTAGGCCTTCTTGAATAATAAAGTATTCGATAAAAATATATTTTTCGGCTTTGGCCAATTCATCAAGTAAGCAGCTAAACTTGCTTTCGCCACTACTTAAATAAGTAGTTTGGCTTTGATTATAAGGCGGGCTATCGGCCCATTTTTGCATATAAGCCGATTGCAAACCGGCCGCCGGATTAGCCGCTTGCATTTGCTTAATCAAATCATAATTATTGCTTAAAGCAGCCTGCTGCTTGGCGGCAATAGTATTTATTTTTTGTCGATAGTATTTAGGCAGTTTATTTAAACCAAAAATTAAGTAAAAGATTAGGCCAAAAGGCGGAACCGCAAATAAAAGGGTAATCCAAGCAATTTTATAGCTGGGATTACTGCGCCGATTGATAATATATAAGGATGTGCCCAAACTAAGTACATTACTGGAAAAATAAAGTGGTGCAAAATATTCGCTAAAAAAATTGATCATGCTAAAAAGCAAAATAAGCTGCAAAACAATAAATACTAAAATTATATTTAGGCGATGGAATAAAAAATTAAGTAATTTTTTCATAATCCCTCCTAGCTATTGTTTGATTATGGGCTCGTGCTTAAAGTTTCGCCTTTTTTTACTAACTTCCTGCTTTTGATAAATAAGGTGTAGTTTTGCAAAACTAACTAAAGCGCAGCTATTGCTCTTTACCTAAATTTTATAACAATTTAAAAAACGAGCTTTTTCGATAATTATGTGTTATAATTATAATGGCGCAATAATTGCTGTAAAAGTACAAAGGAGAATATTATGTTAGTACCTTTTCTTAGTTTAATGGGTGGTTTGGCAATTTTTATTTATGCCATGCAATCCATGGGGGATGATTTGCAAAATGCCACCGGTAAAAAAATGATGCGGGTTTTAGACCTTTTAACCGGCATCCCGATAATTGGGGTTTTGCTGGGGGCTTTGATGACCATGGTTGTGCAAAGCTCTAGTTTTACCACGGTTATGGTGGTTGGCTTTGTTAATGCATCCTTAATCAATTTAAAACAGGCGGTAGCTGTTATTATGGGTGCCAATATTGGTACTACCATTACCGCCCAGCTTGTGGCCTTTAAAATTACTGAGTATTGGTATTTAATTGCCGCCTTCGGCTTTATTCTTTACTTTTTCTTTAAGAAAAAAAAGGTTAAAAATAGCGGCCATATCCTATTTTCTTTAGGATTATTGCTGCTGGGCATGGTTTTAATGGGCGATGCCATGAAGCCTTTAAGTAATGACCCAATGTTTACCTCTTTGATGCTGGAATTAAGCAGCAATACATTCTTGGCCC
Source organism: uncultured Peptococcaceae bacterium (assembly GCA_964372025.1). Lineage (GTDB taxonomy): Bacteria > Bacillota > Dehalobacteriia > UBA4068 > UBA4068 > CAYJBP01. The sequence continues at coordinate 28,323 of CAYJPF010000016.1, forward strand.
TTTTAGCCGGTCTTTTATTTACGGTTTTGGTGCAAAGCTCTTCGGCCTCTACCGGTGTGGTTATTGCTATGGCCAGCCAAGGCTTAATTAGCCTAGATGCCGCTTTGCCCATTCTTTTAGGTACCAATATCGGTACCTGTATTACCTCGGTGCTGGCCTCAATCGGCACCGGCCTTAATGCCAAAAGAGCCGCCGCCGCCCATGTGCTGTTTAATGTAATCGGTAGCATCATCTTCCTGGCAATTTTGCCGCTATTCGAAATGGCCGTTTTGGCAATCTCCCCCGAGGGCGATATTCCCCGCCAAATCGCCAATGCCCATACCTTATTTAATATCGCAGTTACCATTATCTGCCTGCCCTTTATCAACTTATTTGTAAAAGCCGTGATCAAAATTATCCCCGGCACCGAAGAAGTAATGGTAACCGGCCCGCTTTATCTGGATTGGAATTCGGTAAATAATCCCGATTTTGCCCTCGATTTAACCCAAAAAGAGGTGCTGCGGATGAGCGATTTAGCAGCCGATAATCTTCAGTTAGCAGTAGATGGCTTTTTGCTCAAAAAAGAGAAAAAGCTTAAAAAGATGAAAGAGCAGGAAAAAATAGTTAATGATTTAGAAACCGAAATCAGCCGCTATTTATCCAAAGTTGCCCAAAGTAAATTAAGCGAAAAAGCAGCTGTCCGCCTAAATGGTATGCTGCATGCCATTAATGATATCGAGCGGGTAAGCGACCATGCCGATAATATTGCCGATCGTGCCTTGGCCAGCCTAGATGAAGAATTGCCATTTAGCAATGATGCCATCGAAGAAATTAAGGAAATGTACAAAATTACCATGGCTTGCTATGATTTAGCCAAAAAATCCTTGGCCGAAAGCAGCCAAGAATTAATCGACCAGGTTTATTTATACGAAGTGCAAATTGATAAAATGGAGCGTCAGTTGCGCAAATCGCATATTAAGCGCCTTAATGAGCAGGCCTGTAATGCTAAATCGGGGGTTATTTTCCTGGATATTATCAGCAATTTCGAGCGGGTTGGCGATCATTCCACCAACTTAGTAAACCTAGCTCAGGAAAATTTTTAAATTAAGCTATACTAATCAATAAAAATATGGCATAATATTAGGGAGGGGCTTTGATAAGATTAGCGCCCTTCCTAATTTTTTTAAGGAGGCATTTATGCTATCAGCATGGCAAGCAATAATTTTAGGGCTGGTGCAGGGCTTAACCGAATTTTTACCGGTATCCAGCTCGGGGCATTTAGTAATTGTACAGGCATTATTCCAAATAGATCAGCCGATGATTACCTTTAATGTATTTGTGCATTTAGGCACTTTGGTAGCCGTTTTTGCTGTTTTTTGGGATGATATTAAGCGCTTAATTCGTAACCCCCTTAATAAAACGGTAGCGCTTTTGATTGTGGGCACTATACCCGGCGCTTTGCTGGGGTTTTTCCTCAATGATATCTTCGAGCAGCTGTTTTCCTCTTTGATTGCGGTGGCTATTGCCTTAATCATTACCGGCATTTTTCTGCATATATCCGATCGCATTGATGGCAAAAAAGAAATTGCCGATTTAAGCTTTAAATCCGCCCTTTTAATCGGCCTTTTTCAGGGCTTGGCGATTAGCCCCGGCTTAAGCCGCTCCGGCTCAACCATTTTTGGCTCGATTTTATGTGGCCTTAAACGCGAGGAGGCCGCCCGGTTTTCCTTTTTATTATCAATACCGATTATTTTAGGTGCCGGCGCTAAACAAGTGCTGGATATGAGCGGCCAAGGCGGCCTTAACCTGGAATGGACATTTGTTTTAGGGGCGCTAATTGCCGCTATCAGTGGCTATTTTGCTATTAAACTATTCTTAAAATTGCTGGCTAAGCGCAATTTACGTTATTTTTCTTATTATTGCTGGTTTATTGCCCTTGTGCTTTTGCTTAGTGGCCTGTTTTAACTTATTTAATCTATTTTAGCTTTATTTAGCTTTAAAATCATAGTTTTTTATTATTCGCATAATAGCCTTTTACCTTGCATATCTTTAAGGCAAGGAGGGTTATTATGCGAATTTATTATTTTAAGCTTAAAAAAACTATATGGTTACTTACTTTTAGCGTGGTTTTACTGGCGGTTTTTGCCTTAAACCAGGCCGCTAAGCAAACTGTTAGCGTTTTATCGCCGCTTTTGCTGGATAAAATTATTATTATCGATGCCGGCCATGGTGGTGTCGATCCGGGTGTTATTGGCGTAAATGGCAGCCTGGAAAAAGATATTACCTTAAGCATCGCCCAAAATTTGGCCGAAATTTTACGCAATAATGGCGCGCAAGTTATGCTTAGCCGCGAGCAAGATATGGCCTTAGGCGCAGATAAATCCCAGGATCTAATAGCCAGGGTTGATTTGGTAGAGCAAAATAAGGCCGATATTTTTATTAGCATTCATGGCAATAGTTTCCCTCAGGATAGCAGCAGCTGCGGCGCGCAAAGCTTTTTCTCTGCCCAAAACGAGCAAGGCCAAATCCTGGCCGAAACTATTCAAAATGCCCTTATCAATAAGCTGGCTAATACCAATCGCCAAGCCTTGGCTCATAATAGCGCCTATATTCTTAAACATATCAATATACCGGCCACCATGATAGAAGTAGGCTTTTTATCCAATAGCGCCGAAGAGGCTTTGCTTAATGACGAAGCTTATCAATGGCAAATCAGCATGGCTATTTATCAGGGATTAAGCGATTATTTGGCCAATAATTAAAATAATTGCCATTTTATGATAAATATAGCTTGCAGCCAGCTAGATTTGTTGATATAATATTAGGGTATATTTTCTATTATACAATATATTATAGAAAGAAGCGAAAACTATGACAGCCAAAGCTTTAGAGATAAAAATAGGTATTTGCGGCCTGGGAACAGTAGGCGGCGGTACTCTTACAGTTTTAGCCCAAAATCAGCAGGCAATTAGCAATCGAGCACCCAGGCTGATCGTTAGCAAAGTAGCCGAAAAAGACCATCTTAAAGCCAAAGCGCTTATTCAAGAATTAGGCTTAAAGGATATACAAATCTGCGATGATTGGCAAGATTTGGTTGCCGATCCGCAAATCGATATTATCGTTGAGTTAATTGGCCGCGTTGATATTGCCGAGCAATTAATCATAGCCGCCCTTAAAGCCGGCAAATCGGTGATTACCGCCAATAAAGATTTAATGGCCGCCAAAGGTGGCGAGCTTTTGCATTTAGCCGAAGAAAATAAAGTAGATTTATTTTTCGAGGCCTCGGTAGCAGGCGGTATTCCTATTATTCAAACTTTAAAACATTCTTTTGCGGCTAATAATATCGGCCAAATTATGGGTATTGTTAATGGCACTACCAATTATATTTTAAGCAATATGACCGAAAAAGGCCTTACCTTTCAAAATGCCTTAACCGAGGCCCAACAATTAGGTTATGCCGAAGCCGATCCTAAAAGCGATATCGAAGGCTTAGATGCCGCCCGCAAAATGGCTATTTTGGCTTCGATTGCCTTTAATAGCCGGGTAAAAGATGATATGGTACCAACCGAAGGCATTACCGAGATTAGCAATTGGGATATTCTTTATGCCCAGGAATTTGGCTATATTATCAAGATGATTGGTTTAGCCAAAAGCGATGGCCAAAGCATCGAGGTTAGGGTACATCCTTTGATGATTGATAAAAACCATCCCTTAGCTGCGGTAAGGGATTCGTATAATGCCATATTTATTGAGGGCGATGCGGTGGAAAAATCGATGTTATATGGCCGTGGTGCAGGCGCTTTGCCTACCGGCAGCGCTGTGGTTGGCGATATTATTGCAGCCACCCGCAATATTGTTTATAATTGCCGCGGACAGGCCAATTGTTTTTGCAATCTTAATTTGCCGGTTAAGCCGGAAGCCGAAACAATTAGCAAATATTATGTGCGAATGCTGGCCTTGGATAAACCCGGCGTTTTTGCCGATATTACCGCCAAGCTTTGCGAGCATGATGTTAGCATGCATTCGGTTATGCAAAAGCGCTTTTTAAGCCCTTATGAGGCCGAAATTGTAATGATTACCCATGAAGTAAGCCATGGCAAAATTATGGCCGCCGTTAAGGCTATTAGCCAAATTGATGCCGTAGCCCAAGTGGGCAGTGTAATTAGGGTGGAGGACGATAGGCCATGAAAATAAAAGTACCTGCTACCACCGCTAATTTAGGGGCAGGATATGATGTTTTTGGCATGGCTTTAAGCTTTTATAATTATCTGGAATTTAAGCCGGCCGAGCAACAATCTTTAGAGATTATCGGTTTAGGCGCAGATCATTTAAGCAAGTCGGCCAATAATTTGATTATCCGTTCGGCGCAAGCAGTTTATGATATTTGCGGCAAGGGCAAGGCCAATTTAAGTTTTGTGGCGCATAATAATATCCCCTTATCGCGCGGCATGGGTTCATCATCGGCGGCGATAGTTGCGGGCTTGATGGCGGCTAATTATGCCTTAGATTTACCTTTAGATCAAGAGCAAATCCTTAAAATGGCCATCGAAATCGAAGGCCATGGCGATAATGTAACCCCGGCTTTATTGGGTGGCTTTACGATTATCGCCGAGGAAAACGGCTTTTATCATAAAAAGATTGCAATTAGCCCCGAGCTGCAAGCGGTATTGATTATCCCCGATTTTATGCTTTCTACCAAAAAGGCGCGCGAAATTATGCCCGCCCAAATCAAATTAAGCGATGCGGTATATAATATTAGCCATGCAGCCATGCTGGGCATTTGCCTGGCCGAAAATGATTTAGAAGGTTTTGGGGCTATGCTTAAGGATAGATTGCATCAGCCTTATCGCTTTAGCCTTATCCCCAATGCCGACCGGGTAATCGAGGCGGCTTATCAGGCTGGGGCTTTGGGGGCGGCTTTATCCGGTTCCGGCTCTACCTTAATTGCATTTTGCCGCAAGGCGGATAATAAGGCCGAGCTTATCGGCCAAAAAATGATCGAAGCTTTTGCAAATGCCGATATTGTAGCGGCCATGCAAATTGTGGGTATCGATAATGATGGTGTTATGCTCATCGAGCAATAATATATAAATAAGCAGTAATAAGACATAATGGAGGATTAGAAATGTCAATTGTCGTGCAAAAATTCGGCGGCAGCTCGGTTGCCAATGCCGAAAGAATTCAAAGAGTGGCCAAAAGGGTAGCCGAAACCAAGGCCAAGGGTAATCAGGTAGTGGTTGTAGTTTCGGCCATGGGTGATACCACCGATGATTTAATCGATTTAGCCAATCAACTAACCAGCAAAAGCTATCGACGGGAAATGGATATGTTACTTTCTACCGGCGAGCAGCAATCGATAGCTTTGCTAGCGATGACTTTATTAGAGATGGGCGTGCCGGCCATATCCTTAACCGGTCAAATGGCGGGTTTCCATACCGATAGCGAGCATGGCAGCGGCAAAATTTTGGAGATGACCTGCGAGCGAGTGCAGCAGGAATTGGCTGCCGATAAAGTGGTGGTTGTAGCCGGTTTTCAGGGTGTGGATATGGTTGGTGATATTATCACCTTAGGCCGTGGCGGCAGCGATACCAGCGCGGTAGCCCTAGCGGTAGCCTTAAATGCCGATGTTTGCGAAATTTTTACCGATGTAGACGGTGTTTATACGGCCGATCCGCGCATTGTTAAGAAGGCGCAAAAAATGCAAGAAGTTTCTTATGACGAGATGCTGGAGATGGCGGCAATGGGGGCTTTAGTTTTGCAGCCTCGTAGTGTGGAATTGGCCAAGCAATGCAATGTAAAATTGCATGTACGATCCAGCTTTAATTATAATGAAGGTACAATTGTGCAGGAGGTAGCGAATATGAATTGTAATTTAGAAAAAGAATTAATTGTTTGCGGTGTGGCGCATGATTTAAATGTATTAAAAACCACAATTTTTGGGGTACCGGATAAGCCGGGAGTAGCCAGCAAAATCTTTGGTTCTTTGGCTAAAGAAGGTGTAAATGTAGATATGGTTGTTCAAAGCGGCAGCCGTAATGAATGTCAGGATATGTCTTTTACCTGTGGTCGTGATGATAATGATAAAGTAGAGCGCATTATTGGCAGCTTGGCAGCGGAATTACAGGCTGAAGGGTATCGGATTATTGATAATAAGGCTAAGATTTCGATAGTGGGAGCCGGAATGATTAGCCATCCGGGCATAGCAGCCACCATGTTTAAAACCCTGGCTGATAATGGCTGTAATATCGAGATGATATCCACATCGGAGATTAAAGTATCTTGCATTATCGATGAAGAAAAAACCAAAGAAGCAGTAATAGCCTTACATACTGCCTTTGAACTAGATGCAGCTGAGTAAAAAAACTTAAAAAGTTTTACTCAATTTTTTACAAAATATTGCGGGGGTATTGGGGGCAGAGCC